>DATGYF010000084.1:0-4948 GCA_035298145.1 Terriglobales bacterium
GCGCTCCAGCGCACTGCAGACCGTCTGCAGTGGCGTCTTAGCGAGATGCTGAAGGCGCACGGGCTGTCGCCGACCCAATACAATGCCCTGCGCATCCTGCGCGGCGCCGGGGACCAGGGACGGGCCTGCAGCGAAATCGCCGAGCGCATGATCAATCGAGACCCTGACATCACCCGCCTGGTTGACCGCCTGGAGCGCAGAGGCCTTGCGGTGCGCAGCCGCGAGGGGCAGGACCGCCGCGTCATTACCACTCGCATTACACCGGCCGGCCTCGAGCTGCTGCAGGCGCTGGATGGCCCGGTCGAGGAGTTTAACCGGAAGATGCTGGGCGCTTTGGGGGAACAGCGTTTGCAGGCGTTGATCCGTCTTCTGGAAGTCATCAGGGAGCAAGCCGAATAATATTTTGCCACTTTGTCGTTATAACGACATCTGTTGTATAGATAAGAAAGGAGCACTACCGATGAGCACCACCGCAACCGAGGTACCCGTAAAGACCATATCAACCCAGGAGCTCCGCCAACTTCTGGACAGCAAGCGACCGATTCAGTTCTGGAACGTCCTGACCGACGAATGGTTCAAGGGAGAGAACATCGTGGGTTCGCGTCGCGTGCCTTTGGACAAGGTCGGAAGCGAAGTAAGAAGCACGAATTTGCCCAAGGATGCCGAGATCGTCGTATACTGCGGCGGCCCGAAGTGTCCGCAAAGCCGCATGGCGGCGGAGAAACTGGTGAAGCTCGGCTTCGAAAACGTCCGCGCCTACGAAGGCGGCCTCGAAGAATGGAAGGCCGCGGGCTACGCCGTCGATAAAGCATGACCTGCTCGAATCAGGACAGAGGGCCTGATCGGCCCTCTGTCGTACTTTTTCCGGAAGTTCGCGCTGAATTGGAAACAAGACTATCGATAGAACAGTTCTGGAGAAAATCTCATGAGCAACGGTTCAATGCAGATTTCGAATCAGTCTTGGGGGATTACGATTTTGCGAGTGGTGACCGGCATCATTTTCATGGCCCACGGATGGCAAAAGCTGTTTCAGATGGGCTTGCATGGAACAGCTGGAATGTTCGGCGCCATCGGCGTGCCAGTGCCGGCTGTGTCGTCAGCGATCGTGACCTTCGTCGAACTCCTCGGAGGCCTCGCGCTGATCATCGGACTGCTTACCCGTTGGGCCGCCGCCTTGAATGGCTTTGACATGATCGTGGCCATTCTGCTGGTCCACCTCAAGAATGGGTTCCTCAAGCCAGGAGGTTTCGAGCACCCATTGATCATGCTGGCAGCGTGTATTGCTCTGGTCATGCTGGGGCCGGGCGCGGCGTCAGTCGATGGAGCGCTGGCAAAACGTACATAAGATTCGGCTTCATGTGGGCGCGAGCGTCCCGCTCGTGCCGGGGTGCCGGTGCCGCGTCCCTGTCCAAGCTCAGCTCGGGCGTGGATTTTTTGATCCACGGCGTCGCGGAGATTTTCGGCGCCCGCGCCAACCTGGTTTTGCTGACCCCTTCTGCCCTCCGCCAAATACCCGCGCGAAGATCTTGTCGATGTTCCTAAGCTGACGTTTCAAATCAAATGCCCGCTCGATCTGCGCCCGCGGGACTCGGCTGGTGATGCTCTTGTCCTTCAAAACCAGCTCGCGGAAGTTCTTGCCTTCCTTCCAGGCCCGCATGGCGTGGTTCTGCACCGTACGATAGGCCTCCTCGCGCGAGACTCCGTGCTCCACCAGATCGAGCAAGAGCTGTCCGCTGAAAACCAGGCCACCGGTGCTTTCCAGATTCGTCTGCATGCGTTCCAGGTACACAAACATGGTATCGAGTACGTTGGTGGTCTTCTGCAGCATGTAATCCACCAGCGTGGTGGAATCGGGAATGATGACGCGTTCGACCGACGAGTGCGAAATATCGCGCTCGTGCCACAGGGCAACGTTCTCAAAGGCCGCCTGCGCGTTCGAGCGCACCACCCGGGCAAGGCCGCTGATCTGTTCCAGTGTGATCGGGTTGCGTTTATGGGGCATGGCGGACGAGCCCTTCTGCTTTTCGCTGAAGAATTCCTCCACCTCGCGGACCTCGGTGCGCTGCAGGTGCCGCAGCTCGGTGGCGATCTTGTCCAGCGTGCAGGCGATCACCGCCAGCGTGGCTAGGTACGCGGCATGACGATCGCGCTGGATCACCTGGGATGAGATGGCGGCAGCCTTCAATCCCAGCCGCGCGCACATCCCTTCTTCCAACTCGGGGCTGAGATGAGCAAACGTGCCCACCGCCCCGGAAAATTTTCCCACCCGCATGTCTTCGGCGGCGTCGCGAAAGCGGGCGATATTGCGCTGCGTCTCGGAGTACCAATTGGCCAGCTTGAATCCAAATGTGATGGGCTCGGCGTGGATGCCATGGGTGCGGCCAATCATGGGCGAATCTTTGAATTCCCAGGCGCGGCGTTCCAGGACAGCGGAAAGCTTTTCCAGATCGGCGGCGATAATAGCCGACGCCTGCTGGATCAGCAGGGCTTGCGAAGTATCGACTACATCATTCGAAGTCAGCCCGTAGTGAAACCAGCGGGCGTGCGGTCCGACGATTTCGGCCACGGCGGTGGTGAAGGCGATGACATCGTGGCGAACTTCCGCTTCGATTTCGGCAATCCGATCCAGATTGAAGTCAGCCCGCTCGCGGATGGCGCGGGCGGCATCCTTCGGCACCATGCCGGCCTCGGCCAGTGTTTCCGTGGCGGCAACCTCGACCGCCAGCCAGGTGCGGAAGCGATTCTCGTCGCTCCAGATGCGGCCCATGTCGGGGCGGGTGTAGCGTGGGATCAAGGTGCACTCCCCTGCTGTCTGTGAGAAATACGGACTAGGGATTCTAAATGGACGGGGAGCCTGGTGACCAGTCGCGCATACTGGGGGCTGTTTTGAACTCTTTCCCCCACGATAGTGGGTTCCACGACCACGTTTGGAGTTTTGAGAGAATCGGTGGGATTATTGAACGCGAAGGCGTTTGAAGCATCGGCATGGCGAAGAAAAAGGCATTTGTGGTCCGACTGAAGAACACTGACGGATGGACCGAACAATTGGTGTATGCGGATCTGGTCGTCGCCGTAGGCTGTGAACCCTTGGTTTTCCTGAATGAGGACAGAACGATTGCTGCCTTATTCGCATTTGACATGGTTGAGTCCTGGCAAGAGCAAGAGGACGTCTAGAAATCGCTAAGGCAGCCCCGCACCAACTGCGCGCCCCCATATAGGGGGAGAGCCGTGTGAATCAAAGGAGGAAATGACGCAGTCCCGGAAGGGCGGCAGAAGCAGCGCTTGCGTCGGTCCTTCCAAAAGCTCCTACGCCAGCGCAATCACGTCAATCTCCACCAGAACGTCTTTAGGCAGACGCGCCACTTCCACCGTGGACCGGGCGGGTGGCGCCACATGGAAATAGCGGCCATAGACCTCATTCATAGCGGTGAAGTCGCCCATATTTTTGAGAAAGACAGTTGAGCGCACTACCTTTTTCAGGCCGCTTCCGGCCGCGGTCAGGATCGCGGAAAGGTTTTTGAGCACCCGGTCAGTCTGCGCCGCCACGTCTCCGCCGATCACCTGCTGGTTCGCCGGATCGATGGCCACCTGCCCGGAGACGAAAACGAATCCATTCGCCCGGATAGCTTGGGAATAAGGTCCAATCGCCTGCGGTCCTTCTTTGGTTGCGATCACGTCGCGCATGAGCCCTCCGAAGTCAATCGTCAGAATTAATGCAGATGGATGCCGCTGGAGTCAACCTAAGCAGCAAGGAAGGACCAGAAAGACAAAGAAAAGAAGAGAAACAAAAACCAGTAATCAGTTTTGAGTTGCCAGTTCCCAGTTGGGCTCTTGCCGAAGACTGACGCCTAGATTTTCTGCAGTCTCTGTACATCGTGCACGCCGGGAATCTTGCGCACACCGTTGACGATGTTTTCCAGGTGCTTCAAGTCAGCGATATCGAGGACGATGTCAACGTTGGCCTGGCCGTTGCTGGTGCGGGCCTCGATGTTGCGGATGTTGGTCTGGGTGTCGCTGATGACGGCGGTGATTTGTTTCAGCATCCCAAAACGATCGTCGCAGAAGACGGTGAGTTTCACCGGGTAAGCGCTGGGGGTGCCGTCGTCCTGGGCCCACTCGACATCAATCTTGCGTTCGGGTTCATACAACAGGTTGGTCACATTGGGACAGTTGACGGCATGCACCGCGACCCCTTTGCCGCGAGTGACGTAGCCCACGATGGCCTCGCCTCGAATCGGGTTACAGCAGCGGGCGCGGTAAACCAGCAGGTCGCCGTGCCCCTTTACGCGAATGGCGTTGTTGTTCTGGTCGCCGCCGAAAACGCGCCGCACCACGCTGGCCAGGCCGCCGGACTTCTCTTTTTCCTCATCCGCCAGGGGCGTGCCGGCGGCTGGCGCCATGCGTCCCAGTATCTGCCGGGCCGAGTATTTACCGTAGCCGATGCCCGCCATCAGGTCGTCGGGGCGCCCCGCACCGTAGTCGGAGGCGATCTTCTGCCACTCCTCGTCCTTGATGTCCTTGAGCGATACGCGATACTTGCGGGCTTCTTTCTCGATCAGTTTGCGGCCAATCTCGATGGCACGCTCCCGCTGATGGACGTTGAGCCAGTGCTTGATCTTGTTGCGCGCGCGCGATGACTTGGCGATGGCCAGCCAGTCGCGGCTGGGTTTGTGCCCGGTCTGGGTGAGGATCTCGACAATGTCGCCGCTGTGCAGCTTGAAGCGCAGCGGGACCATGCGGCCGTTCACTTTCGCGCCCACGCAGCTGTGGCCGACTTCGGTGTGGACGGAATAGGCAAAGTCTATGGGCGAAGAATCCCGCGGCAGGACTACAACTTTGCCCTTGGGCGTGAAGGTATAAACCTCTTCGGGATAAAGGTCGATCTTGAGCGTGGACAGGAACTCGCTGGGATCGGAGACGTCGCGTTGCCATTCCACCACCTGGCGCA
>DATGYF010000085.1:0-5113 GCA_035298145.1 Terriglobales bacterium
ACCCACGCCGAACATCATGGTGGCGGTGGTGCGCATGCCCAACTGGTGCGCCGTCCGATGAACATTGAGCCAGTCTTCAGTCAGGCACTTGAGCCGGGCGATTTTGTAGCGGACCTCATCGTCGAGGATTTCCGCGCCGCCGCCGGGGATGGAATCGAGCCCGGCATCGCGCAGTCGAATAATAGTGTCGCGAATACTCAATGCGCTGTATTCGGCGATGGCGATGACTTCCGAAGCCGAATAGCAGTGCAGATGGACCTTTGGAAAACGTTGCTTGATGCCGCTCAACATCTTCTCGTGCCAGTCGATCTTGAGATCGGGATGCAAGCCGCCCTGCATCAGCACGCCGGTACCGCCCAGTTCGACGGTTTCGCGAATCTTGTCATAGATGGTATCGAAATCGAGGATATATCCCTCTTTGGCCGCGGGCCCCTTCAGCGGCCGGTAGAAAGCACAGAAGGTGCAATACTCGGTGCAGAAATTCGTGTAATTAATGTTGCGGTCGATGACGTAGGTGGCGACGCCTTCGGGATGAAGCCGGCGGCGCACCGCGTCCGCTTCCATGCCGATGCCGATCAGATCGTCGGAGCGGAACAGGTCGAGGGCTTGCTGTTTGGTCAGGGACATGGCGTTCGAACCGCTGTTGAGATTCTAGCGGACTCAGCGGCCAGTGCCAAATGCATGACCTCCCAAAGAAGATCTGTCATCCCGAGCGCAGCTCGAGCCGCGCTGGCGCGGCGAGAGCAAGTCGAGGGACCCCTACCACGCCGCAGACTCGTCAGCTCGTAGTGTCCCCTCGACTCCGCTCGGGTAGGGGTCCTTCGACTGCGCGAGCCGTTTCACAAGCGAAACGGCTCGCTCCGCTCAGGATGGCACCTAAGCCGTGGCGGCCCGGTTCTTGTAGCGGTAGTACTGCACGAGCGAAAATATCCCGCCGATCACTGCCAGTCCGATGAGCGTAAACAGCGCCGGCTTGTAGTATTGCGAGAAGAACCTGACGATGTGCCGGCCATAGATCGCTCCCAGGCCGGCAACGATTGTGAAACGAAGTCCGCGGCCCAGGGCCAGCGCGGCCACAAACTTCTTGCGGGAATATTGCATCGCGCCCGCCGCCAGCAGAAAAGGCACAATCGGAAAAGGCGGCGGCAACAGGGCCGGCACCGCCACCGCGAAAAATCCCCAGCGTTCAAAACGCTTGAAAACCTTGCTGGCTTTGCGCTTCGAAAGCCTGCGCTCAAATGCCTCTTTGCCGCCCTTCCGGGCCAGGCCGTAGGTGATGTACCCGCCGATCACCGCGCCCACCGTAGCCATGAAAGCGTAGTACCACCACAAGTGACGTTGGCGGGCGGCCAGAAAAATGGTGAGAACATCCATGCTCCCCGGCAAGGGCACGACCGAGTTGTCGGCCAACCCCAGCAGGACCAGGCCTATGCCGCCCAGGTGGCGGAGCCGGTTCCACATCGTAACCGCGATCAGGAATTGAATCTGGGTAGGCATCTTGGCCTTGGAGATAATTCTTCAGACGGGTAGCACGGCGAGACCAGGCAGGATCTAGGTGGCGGCAATTTTGGCCACATCGAGAAAGCGCAATGCCGGCGCGGCCGGCAACGCGCCGCATTCGCCGGCATAGCGATAGAAGAGCTGCAGCCCTCCCAGGCACGCGGGATCGAGATCATAGTGGATATTTTCCGTCAGATAAGTCCTGATTTCACTTTTGTTCAAACCCAGGCGGGGCGCCCACTCGCGGGCAATCTGATCAAGATTCTCCGGCTGCAGGCCGTGGTCGCGCGACTCCTGAAACACTGCCGCCAGATCGAGGGCCGCGGGCGCGTCCTTCAACGCTGATTGCCGCACCGCCCAAAAGGCGAACACAAAAGGCTTGCCAGTCAAGCGAATCCATTCTTCGGCCAGGTCGTAGGTGAGGTATCGCGAGCGATCAACCTTCAATGCCGGATCGCCAATCACCAGGCCGGCGTCGTGCCTCTCCATCATCCTTTCTATGTTCGGTTCCATGGGTGTAAATGTCCTGCCCTGTCCCCACCACTTCGCGAACAAAACCTTGGTCAGGGCTACCGACGTCAGGGAGGAAGTGTCGAGGGCTACCGAGCGAATCTTGTCCAGCGGGACTTTGCTGACCAGAAGGATGGACCGAACCGGCTGCCTCGAAGCGATGGCGACTCCGGGCAGGATGGCAAGCCCTGGAATGCTGGCATAGGCGGCGGCCGGGATAATGCCGATATCTGCCGATCCCGCAGCCAGATCAGCGGCGCATTGCGATGGCACGGTATAGGAGATATCGAAGCCTGAACCCGCGTCACCATGCTCGAAATCCCACATCAGGGGCGCAGTATTAAGGTAGGAAATCGCGGAAATACGGAGACGTTTCATGCGGCCGATGTTCAATCTTAACAGAGGAGTGTGTCATGTGACCTTGACATCGATTTTCGCGGATGTATAGAGTCCGCGAGTCAGCCGATGTGGAGGTGATGCAGTGCCGGAAGCTCTGGCTGTAACTCCGAAATCCAGCGAAAGCTGCGCTATGCAGTGGCTGGCGCTTGCCCTGACCCCGCGCCTCGGTCCCACCAGAGCGCGGCGGCTGGTCGAGCATTTCGGAGGTGTGCACAACGTTTTCAAGGCCTCGTTGACCGAGCTCGAAGCCACCGGCATTCAAACCGTTTCGGCGCAGTCGATCGGTACCGGCCAATCGATGGAGCTGGCGCATGACGAAATGGGACGCGTCGCCGCAGCGGGAGTTGCTGTCGTCTGCCTGGACGATGCCTCCTATCCGGACCAACTCAAACAGATCTACGATCCGCCGCTGGTCCTTTATGTACGGGGAAATGTGGACGCGATCACACAGCCCGGAATCGCAGTGGTGGGCACTCGCCATCCCACTCCCTACGGGCTCGGGATGGCGGAACGCCTGGCATGCGATCTAGCCGCCCGAGGTCTGGTCATATTCAGCGGCCTGGCTCGCGGCGTGGACGCGGCTGCGCACCGCGGCGCCATCAACGCCAAAGGAAAGACGGTGGCCGTCTTCGGTACCGGGGTGGACATTATTTATCCCAAGGAAAACACCCGCATCACGGAGCAGATGCTGGCGACGGGAGGCGCGCTGATATCCGAATTCCCGATGAACACCTTCGCTGCGCCGCAAAACTTTCCCATTCGCAATCGCATCATCAGCGGAATTTCAATCGGCGTACTGGTGGTGGAAGCCGCGGAATACAGCGGCACCCGGATCACTTCACGCTGCGCCCTGGAGCAGAATCGCGAAGTCTTTGCCGTCCCCGGCAACGTCACCAACAAGAACTCCTGGGGACCCAATACCCTGATCAAACAAGGCGCCAAGCTGACTGCCACCTGGGAAGACGTGTGGGAGGAACTCCCTGCGCCAGTACGACTTGCGCTGACTCCCGCCACCGGCGATGAATCGCAGGCGGGCCAGACTGCATCTCTATTCGGGGAAAGCGAACTGCCTCCACACGAAAGAAAGATATTGAAACTCCTGAAAGCCGACGAGGCCACCCACATTGATGAGATCGTTGAATTGCTTGAGCTGGACCTGTCGTCGTCCGAAATCTTCGCCGCATTGTTCGAACTGGAACTGGCCGGAAAGGTGAAGCAGATGCCGGGGAAGAATTTTGTGAAGAGCTTTTAGAGCAGCTGTCAGCTATCAGCTTTCAGCTCTCAGCCAAAGCCTGGATCAGGATGAATATGCAGAGTTTTAGAAACTTGAAGGTTTGGGAAAAAGCGCACGTCCTGACACTTGATGTGTACAAATCCAGCAGGGGATTTCCGCGGGACGAGCTTTATGGGTTGACGAGTCAGATGCGGAGATCGTCAGCTTCGATCGGTGCAAACATCGCCGAGGGATGTTGCCGAAAAGGTGACATCGAATTGGGACGCTTTTTGCAAATTGCGATGGGTTCAGCCAGTGAAGTGGAGTACCAATTGCTCCTGGCACGCGACTTGGAAATAATGAAGTCTCTTGATTTTCAGCGGCTTTCGGGCGAAGTGATCGAGGTGAAGAAGATGCTGGCAGCCCTTATCCACAAGCTGAGAACTGATAGCTGACAGCTGAGAGCCAATAGCTTTTTCCACCGCATTCATGCTAGCTTCAAAACCAGTAACCGCCATCAGAGGACACATTGTCTAAAGGTTTAGTCATTGTCGAGTCGCCGGCCAAGGCCAAGACCATCCAGAAATATCTGGGGAAGGGCTTCACCGTCGAAGCTTCGCTCGGGCACGTCAAAGACCTGCCCAAGAGCACGCTGGGCGTCGATATCGACAACGAATTCGAGACCGAATACATTGTCATTCCCGGCAAGGAGAAGGTTCTCGCCAAGCTGAAGAAGCTGGCCTTGTCCGCGGACAACATCTATCTGGCGCCCGACCCGGACCGCGAAGGCGAAGCCATCGCCTGGCACCTGGCCGAAGAACTGGGCGACGGAAAGAAGAAGAAAAAGAAGAAGAAGGATGGCGACGAGCCCGACCGCATCCGTCGCGTGACCTTCAACGAGATCACCAAGCGCGCCGTACAGGAGGCTTTCGAGCATCCTCGCGACATCGACCAGAACCTGGTGGACGCGCAACAGGCCCGGCGCGTGCTCGACCGCCTGGTGGGCTACCAGGTTTCCCCGCTGCTTTGGGACAAGGTACGGCGCGGCTTGTCGGCCGGCCGCGTCCAGACTGTGGCGCTGCGGCTCATCGTCGAACGTGAGCGCGAAATCAAGGCGTTCCAGAAGGTTGAATACTGGACCATTGACGCCCATCTCGCCGGGCCCAAACCACCGGCATTCGATGCCCGTTTCATTGGCAAAGGCGAAGAGAAGGTCGAAGTAAACAACGGCGAGGATGCGGAGAAAATCCGCGCTGCGCTGGAGAAGGCCGACTGGCTGGTCCGCACCGTCGATCGCAAGGAACGGCGCCGCAATGCCACTCCGCCCTTTACCACCAGCAAACTGCAGCAGGACTCCTCGCGCAAGCTGCGCTTCAGCGTCAAGCGCACCATGATGATCGCGCAACGCCTCTACGAAGGCGTGGAACTGGGCGAGGAAGGCTCGGTCGGTCTCATTACTTATATGCGTACCGATTCCACCCGCGTTTCCAA
>DATGYF010000086.1:0-2271 GCA_035298145.1 Terriglobales bacterium
GAACCGCTGCGGAATAAAGCGCACAACGAGCTGTCCGACCGCCTCGGCGGCCGGGCAGCCGAACATTTGCTCGGCGGCAGAGTTGAATAGAAGGATGCGCTGGTCACGGTCAACCGTGATGATTGCATCCATGGCCGACCCGAGAATTCCGGACAGGCGGTCCTGGCTCTCTTGCAAGGCCACCGTGCTTTGCTCCACGCGCTGCTCCGGATGGGTATTCATGACGTTGATTTGCGCCCGTGTCCCAGTGTTGGCATCCATTTCGCCATGGATAGCGAAATGACTCCGGCCAGCGCGGGCGACCCGTGGGGCATGAAGTCAGCAGGGGCCAGATGATTAAAGAATTCCAAGAATTTCACGTCCTGCATCTCCACGAACCAGAGGATCACTGATCCACCAACTTCTGGCGTGCCGCCACCTGGCGGCGCTGAAGCGGCCGGCGGTTGCGCCATCAACCCTGCTCACGCGAGGATTCGGCCGCCCCGTCATGCGGCGCAATGCTTTCGGGGCCCTTTGGCAGGGCGAGCCCCAAACCAGCGGGCACTATGGCGCGAAATACTCATCTGTTGGACTCATCGGCGGATCAGGGGTCGGCTTTATGCCGCCGAGCTGTGGGAATCTAGCCGAAGGGTCAGCACACCTCAGTTGGCGGTGCGCGACGAGTCCCCTTTTGGGCGTGTTCTTTAGGCGATTGCGCCGAGTCGAAGCAACGGTTGCCACTCGGCCAATCTCACTCGGGGATAAAGAAAAACCGCGGCCCGCCGACAGTAATTACAAGGGTGCTTTTCGCCAGCTAAGGGTGAATGCGTGATGAAACCGGCGTCGGTCACTGGGAGCGGGTCCGGAACGACACCGGCTGCCGTCCCCATACCGCCCCGCGGTCCGGGCGGGACTGCTGCTGAAAAAGTATTGTGGGGGAAGGACGAGGCGGTCGAACGCTTGGGCGGAGACGAAGAGCTATTTTGGGAATTGTGTGAGATTTTTCTGCAGGAATCTCCCAAGCTTTTGCATAAATTGGGCAAAGCCATCGCTGAGTCCGATGCGGACGCAGTAATGCGAGCGGCCCACAGCCTCAAGGGCGAACTCGGTTATCTGGGAGCGGTAGAAGCGTTACAAGCTTCGCGGGCCCTGGAGCACATGGGACACGAGAAAAATCTGTCGGAGGCGGCCGGGGTGTTCGCATCTCTGGAGCAGCATTTAGCTGATCTCTGTCGGGCCATGAAGGCCTCGCCGGGAGCGACACGGTGAGCCTTTTACATCCGGCCACGAACTTGGGGCAGAGCTCCGGACCAGAGTCATCGAGACCAGACGAAGTGCTGATTGCGGAGGATGATCCCATATCTCGCCGGGTCCTCGAGAGCTGGTTGCGGAAATGGAATTACCGCGTTACCGCACTGGAGAACGGGCTGGATGCCTGGAGCGTCCTGCAACAGCAAGATGCTCCGCAGATGGTGATCCTGGATTGGATGATGCCGGGTCTCGAAGGCACTGAGCTGTGCCGCCGGGTCCGCAGTCAACAGGGTGGCCGCTATAAGTACCTGCTGCTGCTCACCGCCAAGGGGAGAAAGGAAGACATCGTGGCCGGCCTGGAAGCTGGGGCGGATGACTATCTTACCAAGCCATTCGATGTAAACGAGCTGCGCGCCCGGATGCGTACCGGCCAGCGCATACTGGAACTCCAGGATGCCTTGCTGCGGGTTCAAACCGAGCTGCAATTCCAGTCGGCGCACGACCACCTGACTGGCCTCTGGAACCATGGAGCCATTACAAGCCTGCTGCAGCGTGAGACCCAGCGCAGCTCGCGCATGGGACATCCTCTAGGGGTGATGATGGCAGACCTTGACCACTTCAAACGGATCAATGACTCTTACGGACATCAGACCGGAGACGCGGTGTTGCGTGAAGCGGCCAGTCGCATCGTTGCCTCGGTTAGAAATTACGATTACGTGGGCCGCTACGGCGGAGAAGAGTTCCTGATCGTGCTGGCCGAGTGCACGACTTCGGACCTGATCGCCACGGCGGAACGGATGCGGGTCTGCCTATCGGGAAATCCGATTGAAACCGAGGTCGGGCCCATTCCGGTTACGGTCAGCGTCGGCTTGGCGGCGAGAGATGCGACCGCCGCCGTAGAGCTCACGGGAGATGACCTCTTGCGCGTCGCCGATATGGCCCTCTATCGCGCCAAAACCAACGGCAGGAACCGGGTAGAGAGCGCGCCGGAAATACAGATGGCTGGCCAGTCGCACGCCGCCACACATCAGTAAATACTTA
>DATGYF010000087.1:0-9825 GCA_035298145.1 Terriglobales bacterium
TTCGCCGCATTTTTCCACCAGGCCGCCCCATGGTGGCTTAGATGCGGTTGTCGGCTTGCCAGTTTTTTTGAAAGCTCCCCGGATTTGTCGGGTCGCTCAAGATTCTACGGATCTACTTGGCGTCATCGGCGAGAAGCGGGATGCGCGACTGCGGCTCCGAATCGCTCGACGAACCCGAGGGACGAAGCCCGGCGTCTGGCCGATCCGTTCGGCACGACTGAAGTCGTGCCCTTCCGCAAGGCCATTCCTCCACACAACGCTGCTCTCAAGATCGAAGTCGAGAGTAGAACGTCCGACGACCGAGATCCGACGTCTGATGTCCGACGTGGGGCGTCCGACGCGCCGCTACTTCAGCACAATGACCAGCACGCGCCCGTCGGAGTGATATCCTCCGCCGGTGGCGTTTTTGGCTCCCTGCACTGGGTCGGGCGGCAGATAGTAGTACATGCTCTTTACTTTGCCCGAGGCCTGCAAGGTCTGGCCAATATTGTCGCGCTCGCCATCGACCGCGGGATCGATCTTGTGGGTCACTTTTCCGTTGCGCTGGTCTTTTTCGAATCCGATATCGTGGGTGCCTGCTCCTGCCCACACGGTTTGTCCATTCCAGGCATTCGGAGCTTTCCAGATTCTGAAATGATGGCGGCTGGCGACCACTGAATATGCCTGGGCCAACTCATAGCCATAGTCTTGTTTGCGTCCGAACAGGTAGAGCTGGCTCATGGGCATCTGCAGATAGTCTTTCTTCTGGTAGGTCTGCAGCACCGCCTTCACGACTGCTTCCTTAGTGTCGATATCGGCCACGTGCCAGTTGGCGGCGTCCAGAGCGTCCTTGACCTGCTGTTCGGAGCCGACCAGTACGAAGTTCACCATGTCGCCCTGATTCTGGAATTCATCGTTCACCCGACGGGGCAGGCCATCAATATCTTTTTGCAGGGATGAATCCAGCGCTCCCGACGATACCTTTAGCGCGGGAGTGGGAGCGGTGGCGGTAGCAGCAGAGGCCGGCGCTACCACATCATTCCCCGCGGGAGCGGCCGACGCCGAGGTGGTGGAAGTCGCGCCAGTGCCGAACTGGCCGGCGAGAAAAACCTGGGCCGCGCTGGCCAGTTTCGACTTGATGTCCTGTGCCGACTTTTGCGCTTCTGGGGATGCGGCTGCGGGCTGCGCCGCGTTGGGCGAATCAGCAGGCGTCAGCGAGTTGCCTGCCGCAGGCCTGCTGGGCGACGCCTCGGAAGCTACGTTGACTTTCACCGCAAAACTGCCGTTACAGGGTGGGGTGCCCGAGATATTCACTCCCAGAAAGAGATGGCCGGGCGCTTCAACTTTAAGCTGCTGGCCGGTGCCGACCAGAACTGGCACGCCCTGCGCTTGCAGCCTGGCGATCAAGGCCCCGGCAGGAGCCGAGACTACGGGAAGGCCAGTGCTTGCGGAACCGCTCACTCCCGCCGGATCGCAGCTTTCCGCTGAACTGGCGTTTATCCGTAAAACTTCGCCCAGATGCAGGTCCACTCCAGTGTCGGTCCAGGGTTGGGCGGTTGAGATGGTAAATGAGTAGTCCTTCGAGGGCGTTGCAATCTGGAACTGCGCCGAAATCGCGGGAGCGTTAAACATTCCCGCCAGGAGCACGGACGCAAACGTCACCCGGGAAGAGAATTTCATCGCGGACTCCAGGTTGGGTACCGTATCTCGAAGGCGGCCACGGGGAAAATAATATCTGCACTCCCGGAGGTTTGAAAGTAGCGCCGCCGTCCCGGCGGCTGTCCGGCGGGCGTCCCGCCCGCCGCGGATGAAGGTGCCTTCCCTCGCTCAAGGGCAGACTCCGCCTGCCGGACCGAGGGCGGGACGCCCTCGGGGACAGCCGGCAAGATGCCGGCGCTACCAGAGCCTAACGCGCCAGCGCTGGTTCGAGTTGACCTGACTTCAGGCTCGCATAGCGCTTGTTGATTTCATCCCAGTTCACCACGTTCCACCAGGCCGCCAGGTATTCCGGACGGCGATTGTTGTACTTGAGGTAGTAAGCATGTTCCCAGACGTCGTTGCCGAAGATGGGGAACAGGCCCTGGGAGATGGGATTGTCCTGGTTGGGCGTGCTGAGAATCTGCACTTCGCCGCTGCGCTTGCCGGCCAGCCATACCCAGCCGCTGCCGAATTGCTTGACTCCGGTATCGTTGAACTTGGTCTGAAAGTCCTTGAAGCTGCCGAAAGACTTCTGGATGGCCTCGGCGACCGGTCCGCTCGGGTCGCCGCCGCCCTTGGGTTTCATGATCTTCCAGAACATGCTGTGGTTGACGTGTCCGCCGCCGTTGTTGCGCACGGCGCCGCGGATGTCTTCGGGCAGGGCGTTGAGGTCGCGAATCAAATCTTCGGCGCTCTTGGATTGCAGGTTGGGATGTTTCTCCAGGGCCGCGTTCAGATTTTTTACGTAGGCCGCGTGGTGCATGTCATGGTGCAGCTTCATGGTCGCGGCGTCGATGGTGGGTTCGAGTGCGGAATAGTCGTAGGGCAGTGGGGGTAGTTCGAATGCCATGTCTTTTCTCCTCTATAACAGTCTCAGATGATGGTATCGCGATTGGAGATTCAGCGTCGAATGTGTTTGTTTTCGCTGGAATATTAGAGTTCTGGATGGCGGGAAACGGGAACGGGTTGCTTGTGGAAAAGCCACAAAACAGGATTTCACCGATCTTCACGGAGTAAAACAAATCAAGATCTTGATCCGTGAAGATCGGTGAAATCCGTGGCCTCTTTAGCGGCTCAGGGCGCGCTGCAACTGCTGGCAATCCGTGGCATAGCTCAATCCCACCTCCTGGTCCACGACTCCGGCCCGAACCAGCTTTTCGATCTCCTGATCGAAGTGGAGCATGCCCTCCGAGGCGCCATTCCTGACTGCTTCGAGCAGGGTGTCCCCGGAAGCGTCCTCGCTATCGACGTACTGCACGGTGCGCTGAGTGTTCTTGAAGACTTCCAGAACGGCCACGCGTCCGCCGTCCTTCCGGGGCAACAGCTGCTGCGAGATTACGTAGCGCAGAGTCTTGGCCAGACGGCCGCGCAGCGATGCCTGCTCCGCCGACGGAAATGCAGACACGATGCGCTCCAGAGTCTTCGCCGCATTAGGAGCGTTCAGGCTGGAGAGCACCAGGTGACCGGTCTCAGCGGCTTCGAGGACCATTTCCATGGTTTCGCGGTCGCGCAGTTCGCCTACGAGGATCACCTTGGGCGCCTGCCTCAAGGCGGCCCGTAACGCCAGCGCGAAGTTCGGCGTGTCGCTGTGCAGCTCCCGCTGGTGAATGGTGGACCGTTTGTGATTGTGTAGAAACTCGATCGGGTCCTCGATGGTGATGATGTGGCAGGTCTGCTTCTCGTTGATACGGTCGAGCAGGGCAGCCAGGGTGGAAGACTTTCCCGACCCGCGCGCCCCCGTAACCAGGACGATGCCATCGCGGAGGTTTGCAATGTCTCCGAGCTGGGGCGGAAGCCCGAGCGCCGCGAACTCGGGGATAGCCGTTGGAATCACGCGCATCACGACTGCGCAGCTGCCGCGCTGGATGAAAATATTCACCCGAAAGCGGGCCAGCCCGGGCAGGCCGAAGGAGATATCGCAGGAGCCCTGCTCGCGTAACATGTTGATGGCCTGCTTGTTGTCGCCGATAAGATCGGACGCGATGCGCCGCGTGTCGTCCGCCGTGAGCAGCCGCAGGCCCGGGCCCTCCACCGGAATGAGTTGCCCATAAACTTCCACCTGCGGGGGACGTCCGGGCGAGAAAATCAGGTCACTCACCTTTTCAGTGGCGCGCAACATGGCCGCCAGCAAAGCATGTGTGGCGGCCATTCCGGAGTGCGATGCCGGCTCGAATGTGACCTGCAGCGGGGCTGTGCCTGGCGATGCCATTTCGTTTGTGAGGATTTAGAACCCGAGTGAGGGGGAAGCGCTCAGGACCGTGATCTCAATTTAATTTAGCGAAAACCAGGGCGGGGTTCCATGAAGAACGTCACGGACATAGACCTTAGTAATGCGAGGGTGGGTGGTGTGGGCCGGACACTCTTGTCCGACGCCTTTGACTTAGGCCTTTTGTACCAGACGCCGGCAAAAGCAAACCAAAGTCAGGAGCGTCGGACAAGAGTGTCCGACCCACACTGGGTTACTTCTTGGTCGGTTTTTTCTTTGATGAACCGTAGCTGGTCTCGATGCTGCTGCCAATGTACTGGAGCATGCCTTTGGCGCCCTCGGCGAACTGTCCGGTGGGCTGCAGTTCGAGATATTTGTTGAGCGCTTCCGCGGTGCCCGGCGCCGGAATCACTTTGCCCGTCTTGGGGTCGGTGGTGGCTTTGTTAATGAGATTTACGCCCTTCTGGTAGTACGCTTCCGCTTTGGTGGGATCGGCGGCGATCGACTTGTCGAAGGCCGTATTGGCCTCGTCCACCTTGCCGCTGTTGGTCAACACCGCGCCCTGGTTGTAGTAATACTGCGCCGCGCCGGGAGGATTGAGCGCTGCCGCCTGGTCATAGGCCTTTACCGACTCTTCCAGTTGACCGGTGCGGGCTTCGGCCTGGCCCAGATTGTTGTAATAGGCAGCCAAGTATTTAGCGTCATCAGGCTTGGGGCTGGTTTCCATGACTTTTTTCTTGAGGTCGATCGCTTTCTGGTAATCGGAAACCGCGTCGGTATAACGCTTGGCCTTCTCCGCTGCATCGGTCTGTTTCGGAGCCGAACTCAGGTGCGCATCTCCCAACCGGGCCCAGA
Organism: Terriglobales bacterium; assembly: GCA_035298145.1. Classification (GTDB taxonomy): domain Bacteria; phylum Acidobacteriota; class Terriglobia; order Terriglobales; family Acidobacteriaceae; genus JAIQFF01. Next base: position 4,739 of record DATGYF010000087.1, read on the forward strand.
GCAGGTCCCGCGTGGGATCCATTTGGGTGGCTTCGTTAAGAGTGTTCACCGCGGTTTCGAAATCACCGGTCTGCATGGCCTGGTTGGCTACAGCAAGTTTCTCGTTCAAGACCTTGACCGTGTTGGTCTCCTTGGCAGCCTTGGCTTGCTGCTCCTGCATCTGCTTCAACTGCTCGGGAGTAATGCCCTTCTGCTGGGCGGCCTCGACCTGAGACTTCTTCAAATCGAAATCAAGCGTGACCTCTTCGCCTCCCACAGGAAAATTATTCACCGAGTCCAGTTGCTTGCCGTCCTGGGTGAGAGTCACCTTGTACTTGCCAATCTCGATGCCCAGGGAGAAGTACTCGCCTTTCTTGTTGGTCTTCAGGTTGTACTTCCGGCCGTTGTCGGTATTGACCCATTCGAGGTTGGCGCCGGCAATTGGCTTCCCCTCCATATCTTTACAGACACCCTTCACTGTTCCGGTGGCCTGGGCGAACACCGGAGGCACACACAGCGCTGCCACCGCCACCACCAGCATCAACATCAGCAAACGTTGCTTCATGTTCTTGGCCTCCCGGCTCATAAAACTGATTGATATTGAATATCGCAAGCACCGCCATTCCGGGCCGGCGCAATTAAGCTCTTTCCGCCATCTCCGCGTATGGAATCGGGTCCGCGCTGCCCGCATCCCGGAAAGCTCGCAGGCGCAAAACGCAGCTGTCGCAAACGCCGCAGGCGCTGTCCTCCCGGCTGTAGCACGACCAAGTTAAATCGAAGGGCGCGCCCAGTTCAAGGCCCAGGCGTACGATTTCCGACTTACGCAACTGGATCAAAGGCGTAACAATTTCTATCCGCCCATCTTTTGTGCCCAGCTTTATCACCTGATTGAACGCCTGGTAGTAGGCCGGACGGCAGTCTGGATATCCCGAACTGTCCTGCTCCACCGCGCCGATGTATATCCTGGCCGCCCCCAGCACTTCCGCCCAGCTCACCGCTACCGACAGAAAATGGGCATTGCGAAAAGGCACATAAGTTACTGGAATATCGCTTCCAATCGCGTGCGACTCCGGAACGCCGATCCTGCGATCAGTTAGCGCCGAACCGCCAATGGCGGTAAGCGCCTCGTTCCTCACCAGCAAGCGGTCACGAATGCCCAGGCGATCGCAGATGGCAAGAAATGCCCGCCGCTCGCGTTCTTCGGTGCGCTGTCCGTAGCTCACATGGACCGCAGCCGCCTGGTGATCGCGCGCTGCCAGCGCGGCGCAAACGCAGGAATCCATGCCGCCGCTCAAGAGGACAACCGCGCGCTGAGTATCCTTCACCATTGCTTAGATGTCATTCCGAACTGAATCGCCGTCCAGCGCTAAACACCTGAAAACAAGTCAGATCGAGGGAACTATTTCAGATTGTAGATTTTAGATTGTAGATTTTAGATTGTAGATTTTAGAATTGTACTGGACCGCCTCGGATTTAATCCGAAATCTGCAATCTGCAATCTGAAATCCCTAGACCCCCTTCATCGCCGGGTCCCAGATAAACTTGTGAATCTGCAGTCCCAGGCGCGCAGGGACGCCATCCGCCAGAATCCATTCCGCCAGTTCGCGCGGGTCCAGCAGGCAACCAGACGCATCGCGCGCGCCGCTGGCCTCCTTGCTGAAAGCGGGGGAAAACAGTACCGCCTTCACCCGCCGATCCAAGGTGTGATGTGCGACAAAGTGCCGGGCAAATTCGTAGTCGCCGCGATCGCTCAGCACAAACTTGACTTCGTCATCGGAGTTCAGGCAGTCGAGGTTACCCAGATGAAAAGTGCCGGGCTCGCCCGAGTTCGGACATTTTACATCCACAATCTTAATGACCCGGCGGGGCACGCGCTCGAGTGGACGCTCACCGCTGGTCTCGAGCAGGACAGTGTAGCCCGCCTCCAGGAGACGCTGCATCAGCGGGACAAGTTCGCGCTCCTGAAGCATAGGCTCGCCCCCGGTAATCTCCACCAATCCACCGCCGGGACTTAAGCGCTCCACTTCTTCCATCACTTCTTCCATGGTCCGGCGCTGCCCGCCGGTGAACGTGTATTCGCTGTCGCACCATGAGCAACGCAGATTGCAGCCCGTGAGCCGCACGAAAACGCAGGCCAGCCCGGCATGCGTGGATTCACCCTGGATCGATTTGTAGATTTCCGTGATCTGCATGGAAAGCTGCTTCTAGCTTCTAGCTTCTAGCCTCTGGCTTCCGGCTCCCGTCTGTTGGCTCTCAGCTTTGGGTTGTCATCCTAGCGAACCCGCCGTTTCGCTCGCGAAACGGCGGGCGAGTCGAAGGACCCCTATAGCGCAATGAAGGCTGAGATCTTGGGAATTTGATCCTCTTCGCCGCGGCTACTCCGAATAGGTCGCAGTCGTCACATCGGTTTCGAATACCGTGACATTCTTGACTCGCACCCGCCCCTGGGTCACACGATCCAGATTCGCGTTAGTCTCATCGTAAAAATATTTGGCCAGGTTTTCAGCCGAAGGATTCAGCACTTTAAACGGCTCCAGATCATTGATCATCTGGTGGTCCAGCCGGTCGATGACCGGCCTCATCGCTTCCTTCAATTCCCTGAAATCGAGCAGCAGTCCGGCTTTGTCCAGTTCCTTGCCAACCAGGGTGACCCGCACCTTGTAGTTGTGCCCGTGCGGGTTCTCACACTTACCCTTGTAGTTGCGGAGGTAGTGCCCGGCGGCAAATGAATCTTCGACCGTGACTTCGAACATGGACCCTCTCGGCAGCCGGACCGAACACGGAGCGGGCCGCTTGATCTAACCTTCTATTTTACCCCGATACCATGTGGGGCGGGCGCCCTCGCCCGCCGCCTTTGACTCTGATACTGGTTTGGCTTTGGCGGCGGTTTGCGTAGTTCATTTCAAACGGTCGGCCAGGTCCAAATCAAAAGCGGCGGGCGAGGGCGCCCGCCCCACACCGGCTCTGCTATTCCACGCCGAAGAACTCTTCCACCTGCTTCAGGTCAGTGGTCCTGCGATAAGGCGGCAGGCTTTCCACAAAGACCTTCCCGTACTGCTTTTTCAGAATGCGGTTGTCCAGCAGCACCAGCAATCCACGATCATGTAACGACCGGATCAGGCGCCCAAAGCCCTGTTTCAGCGTAATCACGGCCGCCGGCACCTGGTACTGGAAGAAGGCGTTGCCGCCGTCGGCGTCGATTGACTTGACCCGCGCCGCCACGACCGGATCACTCGGCACCGCGAAGGGCAGGCGATCGATGATCACGCAACTCAGCTGCTCGCCCTGCACATCCACCCCCTGCCAGAAGGATGAAGTGGCGAACAACACCGCATTTGGTGTGAGGCGGAACTCTTCCAGCAGCGCTGTCTTGGGGGCATCGCCCTGCAAGAGCATGGGGAAATCCAGTACGCCGAGCAGGCGCGTGTACACATCGTTCATCTGGGCATAGCTGGTGAAAAGGACGAAAGCGCGCCCGCGGGTAATTTCCAGCAGGCGCCGGATACGATCGGCGGCCTGGGCGGCGAATTGCGGCGTGCGGGGGTCGGGAAGATCCGGAGGAGCGTAGAACAGTGCCTGGCTTTCGTAGTCGAAATGCGATGGCAGCACGCTTTCCCGCGCGTAATCCAACCCCAACCGCCGACGCATGTATTCAAAGCTGCCGCCCACGGCCAGTGTCGCCGAAGTCAGCACCGCGCATTCCAGCTTGTCGAACAGGCAGGCTTTCAGAATGGGCGCTACATCGATGGGAGTGGCCTGCAGGAAAACATTCTGTTTGTCGCGGCCGCCGCGCCGGCGCTCGATCCAGAAAACGGTGTTGCGGTCCTCGGACTCCATCAGGAAGCCGAGTTGCACCTGCAACTCCTGCGCGCGGCGGGCGAAGTTGAAGACTTCCTCCGGCTTGGAGGACAGGTTCTCCAGTTCCGAACCCAGGCGGGTAAGCGCCTGCTGCAACCCCAGAAACTCGTCGCCATTCTCTTCCATGAATTCGCGCCGGGTTTCGAAGGCGAAGCGTCCGTCGCCCGTTGGCAACAGCGCGAAGAAGAACATAGCCCGCTCGCGCACGCTCTTCAGCGCGCCCGAAAGCGAGGCCGAAAGCATGTGGTTGCGCTGCAGGGAAACCTCGACGTCCCGGCACAGCTCTTCGAATCTTCCGTTGCTCACGGAAACTCCGAAATAGCTTCCCGCGATGTCTTCCAGTTCATGGGCTTCGTCGAAAATTACGGCTCCCGCCTCCGGGAGAATTCCGGCATCGGGCGCATACTCAGCCTGCTGCTTGATCGACAGGTCAGCAAAAAAAAGGTGGTGGTTGACGATGATGATGTCGCTCTCCATCGCCTTGCGATGCATCTCGGTAATGAAGCAGCGGTCCCAGGCGCTGCACTTCTGTCCCAGGCAAGTATCGGCGCGGGCATCGATCTTGTGCCAGAGCGCGCTGGCCTCGGGAAGCGACGCCAGTTCGGACCGGTCGCCGGTATTCGTCACTTTCTCCCAGGCGGCAATGGCGCGGTAGTGCTCGATCTCCTCCAGTCCGCTGAGCACGGGCTGATCGGTCAAGTCGTAGAGCTTCTTGCGGCACAGATAGTTGTTACGTCCCTTCATGTAACAGGCCTTCAGCTTGCCTTCGCCGCCGGGGAAGAGCGCCTGCTCGAGAAAAGGGATGTCTTTGAGGAAGAGCTGTTCCTGCAGATTTTTTGTTCCCGTGGAAATGATGACGCGCTTGCCGGAGCGAATGACAGGCACCAGGTAGGCCAGCGTCTTGCCGGTGCCGGTGCCGGCTTCGACAATCAGGTGACGTTTTTCTTCGAGCGCCTGTTCGACCGCTTGCGCCATCTGCAGCTGTCCGCGGCGAAATTCGTACGCCGGATGAGTGCGCGAAAGCAGTCCGCCGGGCCCGAAGAACTGGTAGAGCGAAACGTCACGTTTCCGGGTGTCTGGGACGGGCTGAGAACTGGAAGGCACGGAATCACTATAATAGGCGTTACCGCCGATGGGTGTGGCATGAGTGTGTGGGGCGGGCGCCCTCGCCCGCCGCTTTTGTCTGTGGATCTTGGTTGCGGTTACTTCAGAAAGGCTGAAAGTCAAAGGCAACAGCGGCGGGCGAGGGC
>DATGYF010000088.1:0-4572 GCA_035298145.1 Terriglobales bacterium
TTCCACGCAACATAACCCCTAACTGAAGTAGATTCTGCTTGCAAATGTTGGCCTCAAAATTGCACAATGTCCGCCCAACAGTGCTTTTCCTGCATTTCCCTGTTTTTCTTTACAAGTAAATAGTCGTCGATTGGGCAAACCATGCGAGCCTTAAAAGGAGCTGCTATGGGTTCTGTTCGGGGAATGGTTTTAGCAATCGCCGTCCTTTTGTTTGCGGCCCCACTGTGGGGTCAGACCGGTACTTCCACCATTCGCGGAACGATTACTGACCAGCAGGGACGGCTGGTTCCGAATGCGACGGTGACCCTCACCAATATGGCCAACAGCGCGGCGCGCACCACGAAGACCACCGCAAGCGGGGACTTCGTATTCGACTTGATCCCTCCCGGAGATTATCGCGTGGAGGTGCAGGCCACGGGATTCCGCAGCAACGTAGTGAACAATGTGCACGCCCTGATCGGCAAGCAGACGGAGAGCAGCGTCCAGCTGGAAGTAGGCGCGGCCACGGAAGTCGTCGAGGTCACGGCTTCTTCGCAGGAAGCTCTGATCAACACCCAGGACGCCAGCCTGGGCAATAACTTTATCGCCGAGCAGATCACCCAGCTCCCCCTGGAGGCGCGCAACCTGGTCGATCTGCTGAGCCTGCAGCCGGGCTCAACCCGCGAAGGCTACACCACCGGCGCCCGGGCCGACCAGTCGAACGTGACCCTGGATGGCGTGGATATCAATAACGCGCAAAGCGGCAATGCCCAAGTCCCCCTCACCACGAACACCTTGGGAATCGGAACGCTGGGTGGCGACCGTGGCGACATCACCTCCGGGCCGGTGCTCCGTCTCAATGCGGAAGCGATTGAGGAATTTCGTGTCACCACCGCCAACGGCGGTGCCAACCAGGGCCGATCTTCGGGTTCTCAGGTGAACCTGGTTACCAAGTCGGGCACCAACAGCTGGCATGGCGCGGCTTTCGAGTTCTACCGCTCCCGGGGGTTCACGGCCAACGACTGGTTCAATACCCATTCTCAGCCTCAAGTAGATCGGCAGCCCCTGATCCGGAATACGTTTGGCGGAGCCCTGGGCGGTCCCATCGTGAAGAACCGGGCCTTTTTCTTTTACAGTTATGAGGGGCGTCATGATGCCAGCGGAACTGGACAAACCCAAACCGTTCCCTTGCCCTCGCTCGGCCAGGGCATCATCAACTACCGCTACTGCGCGAACGCGAGCTGTAGCAGCGTGCAAAACGCCTTTCTCGATCTGACTCAGAATGAGGCTGCGTTTCACCTCGTGCACGATGGAGATCCAGCCAACCCTGCCATCAACCCCGCCGCATTAAGTGCTCTGGCCGCAGCTGCCGCCAAGTACCCATCCAACGATTCATCGGTGGGCGACGGTCTGAATACGGCGGGATTCCGTTTCAACGCTCCCACGCCGGTGACACTGAACTCTCATGTCGCCAAACTGGATTTCAATCTCAACAACAACCAGGTTGCGTTCCTGCGGGCGAATGTTATCTATGATCATCAGACCCAGGCCAGCTGGTTCCCCGACACCCAGGCACCCCTGGTCTGGAACCATCCCTGGGGCGTGGCCGCAGGGCATACCTGGACCCTGGGCAATCACTGGGTCAACAATTTCCGCTACGGCTACACCCGCCAGGCCTTTGACCAGGGTGGGGACAGCAACGGAAACGACATTTTCTTCCGTTTCGTCTTTGAGCCCACGGGCCGGCAGCATACCCTCAGCCGCGTCACACCGGTGCAGAACTTCACTGATGATGTCTCCTGGATCAAGGGAAACCACAACATCCAGTTCGGCGCCAATATCCGGGTCGTCAGCAACAGCCGGGTCAGCTTCGCCAACGCGTATGACCAGGCGCTCACCAACCCATCGTTCTATCTGGGTGCCGGTGAGAACGTCTCAGATACGTTCCAGCAATATCTGATCGCGCAAGGCCTGCCCGGGGGACGAGCTAACGAGAGTCTGGATTCCCCAACGGAAGTGCAGAATGCGGCCACCGCCATCATCGGACGGTTCTCGCAGTACACCGCCGACTTCACTTTCGACAAAGACGGTACCTTGCTGCCGGCAGGCCAGCCCGCGGTACGCGACTTCAAGACCCAGGCCTACGACAGCTACGTCCAGGACACCTGGAAAGTCCGCCCCAATCTGACCCTTACCCTCGGACTGCGGTATAGCCTGGAGCGTCCGGTGTATGAGTCGCAGGGGTTTGAAGTGCAGCCCACGGTGCCCCTGGGAACCTATTTCGCCGAACGTCTGGCGGCTGCGGACCAGGGCAGGAACTTTATTGACCCGATCGTGATCGACAAGTCCGGCCCGGCCAACGGCGGCCCCCCGATGTACAACTGGGACAAGAACAATTTTCAGCCCAGAATTGCCGTGGCCTGGTCACCGGACGGCGGCGATGGTTTTTGGGGCCGCGTGCTGGGCCATGGCGGAGCTTCGGTGTTGCGCGGGGGATTTGCCATGACCAATGACTATTTTGGCCAGGCACTGGCTGTGGACTTCGACCTGAATAACACACTAGGATTTACATCCAACTACACCACTCCGGCGAATACCTACGATACCCAGGTGAGCGGGCAGGCTGGGCTGGCGCCGTTATTTACCAGTTTCAATCAGGACGTACGCGGCCTTCCGAACGTCGTGGTTCCAGCCGATCTTCAGTTTCCGCTTTCGGCGGACGTGGACGAAGGAGAGCGCATCGAACAGTCTGTAGATTCGAAACTGCACGCGCCAACGGAATATGTCTGGAACTTTACCTTCGAGCGTCAATTGCCCGCCGGGATGCTTTTCTCCGCCTCCTATATCGGGCGCATGGGACGCAGTCTGCTGGCCCGCCGGGACGTCGTGGCTTTCAACAACGTTCGTGATCCGCAGAGTGGCATGACCTGGTACCAGGCCGGGACCACCCTCGAAAAGCAGCGCCAGAAAGGCATCGATACCAGCCAGATCGCAACTATTCCTTTCTTCGAGAATCTCTTTCCCGCCGGCCTGGGGACGATGTTGAACAATGATTTTGGGCTCGATCCTTCGTGTAGCGACACCGCTGCGGTTCCGGGCTTCGATCCCACCTGGTCCAATACCCAGGTGTTCTACGCCATGCAGAGCCGTACCCCTTCCAACCCCTGCGCCTTCTTTGCGGGGAACGACTGGACGGACACCCAGGCGCTGGTGGACCAGGTGATGTTCTTCGATATCGGCCCGGACGCCACCCGCTTCATGCAGCCGCAGTACGGAGCCCTCTCCGCCTGGAGTACGATCGGGAACTCGAACTATAACGCGCTCACCCTGTCACTGCGGGAGCGGTTAAACAGTTTTTCGTTTGACTTGAACTACAGCTACGCGCATTCGCTGGACGACGCTTCCGGTCTGCAATCGGACACGGCTTTTGCGGTGGGACCATTCATTACCAATCCCATTCGCCAACGCGACAACTACGCCAATTCTGACTTTGACGTCAAACACAACGTCAACGCCTCGGCCGTGTGGCAGATGCCTTTCGGCAAGGGCAAAGCCTTTCTGAGTGACGCCAAGGGAATTGCCCAGGCAGCCCTGGGGGGCTGGCAGCTTTCCGGCATCTTCCGCTGGAACACGGGGCTGCCGACGTTCTCGCCTTTCGATGACGCACGCTGGGCCACCAACTGGAACGTACAGGCAGCGGTGACGCCCGTCAGGGCGGTCCACACCTGCCCAACCAAGACCGAGACGGAGGACCCGAAGCTCTTCGGCAACTGCGGCGACATCAACCAGGTGTACCAGAGTTTCCGCAATGCCTACCCGGGCGAGACCGGACCGCGTAATATCTTCCGCGTACCGGACTACATCGATCTTGATCTGGGCATAGGAAAGAGCTTCAGCTTCGGCGAGCATTATGGCCTGCAACTCCGCTGGGATGTTTTCAACGTCACAAACACCCAGCACTTCTCCCAGATCAGCGGCAGCCGCACCGGGTTTGGCGTGACCCGCGATCCGGCACTGCGCAACGCGAGTGCTCCCAGCAGCTGGTCTAATTTCCTGCCTGTGGTGAACGGCCAGGCGCGCATCATGCAGATCGGAGCGCGCTTCTCGTTCTAGAAGGCTGCAGCAGCTTCTTACGGCTGAGTCAGCAATGGCTCAGCCGTTTTTCTTGCGGCGCCCACGTGGGGACAGCCGCCCCCGGCTGTTAAGAGACGCGGGCTTTTTTGAGGCGTTCGACGCGACGACGTGGCACGCGTCCGGAAAGGCAGGCGTTGGGAAGGGTGCGTGGTTGGGGAGGGCACGTGGTTGAAGAGGCGCGTGGTTGGGAAGGGCACGACTTCAGTCGTGCCAATAGGTCGCGAAAATCTAGCCGCGCTTTAGCGCCTGGGGTTTTGCTGTTCGCGCAAAACATGCTGAACTTGGGATTGCTCCAACCTCGAGCAAAAGCAAACCCCAGCGGCTAAAGCCGCACTAACTTCTGCCCGATGTGGCACGACTGAAGTGGTGCCCTTCTACGTCGCGGCCTGGTTGAGAGGGCACGCGGTGGAAAAGGCGCGCCTCGGAAAAGGCGCGCGTCGGGAAAGGTGCGTGGTTGGG
>DATGYF010000089.1:0-1995 GCA_035298145.1 Terriglobales bacterium
CCGAAAATCGGGAGTCTGGAGCGGGAACAGTTGCAGCAGGGTGCGGCCAAATCGAACCAGGTGCTGCGCCAGCTGGGACCGGATATTCAGTGGCTGGAGTCGTTCGTCACGGCCAACAAGATGTACTGCATGTATCTGGCCAAGGATGAAGAGCTCATCCGCCGGCATGCGGACCTGAGCGGCTTTCCGGCCACCAGGGTGACGGAAATCGGTGTGACCATTGATCCCACGACGGCCGCTTAGGACGAACCGTCGTGTCCCGTGAAAATCCCCGCCCAAGTGGAGCTTGGACGTGACACGCTCCGACCGGCTAAACGACCACCGCGTGCACTTCGAGGTACTCCGCTTTTATTTCGGTCCGATTGGCGTCGCCCAGGTTATTTCTAATCCAGTGCTGGGTGAGTTCGTCGGCAAGGGCGCGCTGACCAGCCTCGTCGAGGCGCGCGAAGGTGGTTTGGGTGGGGCCGAAATACTTGCGGAAGAAGGCGACAGCCTCGGACGGTGCAAAAGGATAATCGAAAAGCAGTTCGCGCCTGGTCATTTCGAGGCGAGCTTTTCCTCCCAGACGTTCGGTGACCACTTTTTCCACTCCCCAGAGCGACGGCGGCAGCATGCCGGGCGGAGGCGGAGCGTACCGCGCCGTGATCTGGAACATCTGGCCAACGAAGCCTTCCGGGGTCCAGTTTCCCATGGCGATCAGGCCGCCGGGGCGGCAGACGCGGAGTAGTTCCGCGGCCACAACCTCCGGACGCGGCGCAAACATCGCTCCGAACATGGACATCACCACGTCAAAGCGGGCAGCGTCGTAGGGCAGCTTCTCGGCATCACCCTCGATGAATTCGATCTTCAGATTTTCAGCAGCGGCGCGTTTGCGGGCCTGCTCCAGAAGGTTGGGGGCAAGGTCGAGGCCGATGACTTCCGCCCCCGCGCGGGCGGCGGGAATGGATTGGTTTCCGGTGCCGCAGGCCACGTCCAGGACCTTCATTCCAGGCTTCAGATTGATGCGTTGGATGAAGCCCTCTCCTTCTCGGACGTTCAGCTTTGCAATTTCTCCAAAGTCGCCGGCCATCCAACTGGCCCGCAGGCGCTGCTTCAACTCCCCGAAACTGTCCGCCCCACCCGCCATCGCTGCCTCCTGAAATAGTGTCGGGAAAATTATACGGGGAACCGGCCTCTGTGCGGGTCGGACAAGAGTGTCCGGCCCACACTGCTTATTGGGTGGCTCCTACGATTTTCGTTTGCACGTGGGTGTGTTCGAAGGCTTTGTTTTCCAGAGACACGGTCATGTTGCGATTGAAAAAGAAGAGCGCGCGAATGTGAAATTCGCTACCCAGGCTGACCGGGAACCAGACTCCATCTTCCTGTCTGCGGTAGTGCACGGCAAATCCGATGCCCGGCAGGTCGGTGCCAAGGAACGTCCGCACGCCGAAGGGCAGGCGGCGCGACAGCTTGGTGAATACGTAAATCGGCTGAAACTCCTGGGCGTCGATGTAGGCCTCGCCGGCCCAGTCGGTGTCATCGTCGTCCTTCGGAGTGAAAGCGATGTGGTAGCACCGGCGGCCTTCGAATGGTTCCTTGTCCATGAGGCGAAACTTGTATTGTCTTTGCTGGTCAGTAGTAAGGGGGAAGAGGTCTCGGGCGAGGCCGTCTTTGGACTTGTCGTTGATGAGGTCTTCGCGAAAGTCGTGAATCAGTTCTCCGTCGGTGCTGTCGGCCTCGGGGACAGGCTCGCCGCCGATGGCCTCGTACTTCCCCTTGTGCCAGTAGCGGCCGGTGAGCTGCTGGAGAGTTCGTTCGGTTCGGTCAGGTTTGGGGACGACCTGGTAATCAGCGGTCTCCTCGCGCAGGACTTTTCCGTTGGTCTTTCTGGCGATGATTTGGACATGTTGCTGGTAGATGTATTGGCTGCGCAGCTTTTCGCTGCTGTCCTGGTTGGTGGCTACGCGGGCCATGATGGCGTCCGCGGTCAGAGGTTCGTCCGCTTTCGCCTGCGGC
>DATGYF010000090.1:0-4736 GCA_035298145.1 Terriglobales bacterium
AGCAGGAGCTACTCAACCTACGCTCAACCACGCCCTGCGAATGTAAACGGAATACCGCCCTGCGTTCTGTGATCACTCTGGTCAGACCAGCTTGGGACTTTTGGTTGCTATGAGCACTGCCAATACAGTGGCCGTGTTGCGAACACTTCCTGCGATGGTGATGAGCGCATCCGAGACCGGCGGATGTTGCTCCGCCAGTCCCTCAAGACGATCACTGACGCCGTGGAGTTGTTCGACTTCGTGCAGGATCGCTTCAAGAGGCATGAGTACACCGCTCTTTCGAAGAAACCTAAGGTGTGGGAGGACTTCAGATGGACTGGCTTAGGTCAGAAGACCTGAAAGAGGAGAAGGTGTTAACCACCTCAAAGCTAACCATAACACGCCGAGGGGCAATTTACTTGTTCCGAATTGACCTAAAGACCGTTTCGGTGCGTCATTGGTCTTACGCTCCGCAGGCCGGATCCAGGCTCAAAGTCAGAAATGCGGCCAATTGGCTAAAGAGCGGGTAAACCCTGGCCTCTGGGAGCAGGTCAGAGTTTGCTGGTTAGGCAAAATCTAGCCGAGCCAAACCAGCAGGTTAGCCCATTTGCTTTTCAGATGCTGTACAAAATTGCTCACATGATTTCCTGTGCATTTGGGCCACGATTTATGCTGGTGTTCTGGCCTTTGGGACTAAAATGGAGACTGATGAGTCCAGTGGCAGGCAGTAAGAAGAACCGCGAATTCGATCCTATCACCTTCCTCGCAACCATTGGCGAGGGCAGGAAGAGCCTGACTGCTGCCAAGAAACAAGGGATCTTCACCCAGGGGGATGCGGCGGACGCCGTCTTCTATATCCAGAAAGGTCAAGTCAGGCTGACCGTCGTGTCCAAGATCGGCAAGGAAGCTACGATCGGAATCCTGGATGCGGGAAATTTCTTCGGTGAGGGCGCCCTGGCAGGGCAATCTGTCCGCATGGGATCGGCGACTGCCATGAGCGAATGCCAACTTCTCCGCATCGACAAGAAGGCCATGATGGTTGCGCTTCATCGGGAGCACGCCTTTTCCGACTTGTTTGTCTCGTACCTGCTGGCGCGCAATATCCGCTACGAGGAGGACCTGGTTGACCAACTGTTCAATTCCAGCGAAAAGAGACTGGCCCGGGTCCTGCTTATGCTGGCTCACTTTGGCAAGGAAGGCGTGCCCGAGACTGTAGTCCCGAAAATCAGTCAGGAGACCCTGGCCGAGATGGTGGGCACGACTCGTTCGCGAGTCAGCTTTTTCATGAACCGCTTCCGGAAATTGGGTTTCATTGACTATGCCGGAGGAGTGGAAGGCGGATTACAGGTCCACAGTTCACTGCTGAATGTCGTGCTGCACGATTGAGCGTTCTAGAGTGGAGGCCGGGCGTCCCCGCCCGGCTGGAGGGGCGAGACGCCCGTTCTCCCTCTACCGGTAGCCCGCGACCTTGCGCGGTGTGCCAACCGCAGTGGCAGACGTAATCAGGTAATCCTGGTAGTCAATGGTGAAGGATGCACGGCCTCCCAGTCGAATCGCGCTGGTGCTGCGATTGGACAGCGGGAGCCAGAAATCTCCCACCTTCGCGTAAATCTGTTCGATCCTGGTTTCTTTGGTCCAGAAGGAAGGATTCTTCGCCGGGACCGCATCAATGCGGATCACGGCAAAGTCTTCCGCATCCACCCAGATGCGGCCGCGATACAGCAGTTTGTCGCCGGTCCGCGGCTCCACCGAAAGAATGTAGGCCAGGCCCGAAGGCGTGCTCTCGTAGCCATCCAGAGTGAACTTATAGTTGTCGCGATTGAGAGCGACGCGGCTCTGGTTCTCTTCCGAGGCTGCCTCTTTCTCGCTTTGCAGCATTCGTTTGAAGACTCGGTCGATGATGAGTTGCGATCCTTTTTCCGACCGGATGCTGAATTCCTTGGTTCCGGGAGTCACGTACTTTACATCCACCGTCATCTCCGCCGCTCGGGAACCGGGGAAGCCGTGATACTCCAGGCGATAAATACGGGTCCCCTGGTAGGCGCTCAGGGCCCGCGCGCGTTCCAGGTTCCTCTGAATCAGGTGGGTCACGATTTCTTCCGTGCTCAGCTGGATGTGGGGCACAGTCACGAGTGTGTCCGCAGGTTGTGCCCAGGCGATCGGGGAAAGGCCGAGGCTCAGAAGGAACGACAGGGCAAGATGGGCGGAACGGAGGTGAGGTTTCATCGCTGGACCAGGCTCCCTCAAAGATAACCCAAGCGCTTTCTTTAAAAGTGTTCAATTTTGACCAGATTTTGCTACTGCCTCCGCCCGACAATCTTACCCGTACGTCGTCTATCGATGGCTTTTGAACTGCTGGGCTTACTGCCTTCCAAGCAATCCGAAATAGTCGTCCCGGGCGCTAGTTGCTCGACAGCCTTTGCAAGGCCGCCCAAGGAGGGCGACATCGCGTGCGCGTTCACCTCATCAATCCCAGTGAAGTTTCTTTTGGCACCGCGGTCATAACCCCGCGCTGGCTGTATGTGCTTGCAGCGGCGACACCCTCGAGCTTTGGCAATCCCTGCCTGGTGGACGAGACCCTGGAGCCGGTAAAACTGGATGAGATTCAAGCCGGCGATATTGTCGGCATCGGCATCCACACCGCCAACGCGCTCCGCGGCTACAAGATCGGGAAGTTGGCCCGCGAACGCGGCGCCTACGTCGTGTTTGGAGGCATTCACGCCACCCTCTATCCCAACGAGGCCCATGAACTGGGCGGCGCTCATGCGGTGGTCAAGGGCGATGGAGACGTGGTCTGGTCCAGGGCGTTATCGGATTGCGCGAATGGAGCGCCGTTGGCGATCTACGAAGGCGGCCGCATTGAAGCCGACTCGTTCCTGCCCGCCCGCTGGGACCTGGTGCCGCGCAAGAAGTACATGTGGGCATCCGTGCAGACGGTTCGGGGCTGCCCCAAGCATTGCTCTTTTTGCTCGGTTTGGCGGACCGACGGCCAGCGTCCCCGCCAGCGCTCCTCGGATGTCGTGATCGAGGAAATCGTCCAACTCAGGAGACTGGGATTTCGCTTCATCGCGCTCGCCGACGACAATTTTTATCCCGTGACTCTCACCGACCTTCGCCTGGCCGAGGAGCAACACAACGCGCACCGGCTTAATGAACTTAAGACCATCCGGGCAGAGCGCTTTGAGCTCATGCGGCGGCTGGCCCAGTTGCCGCCCGACACGATTTTCTTCACCCAGATCACCATGGAAGCCGCCGAAGATGTTGAGTTCCTCGATGCCATGCAGGCGGCCCACATCAAAGGGGCGCTGGTGGGGGTTGAGGCGGTGACTCCGGCTGGATTGAAAGACGTTTACAAAGAATTCAATTGCGCCGGAGACGATCTGGTCAAACAGTTGAGGACCTTTCGCCAGCATGGCGTGTATATTCTGGGCTCGTTTATTTTTGGCTTGCCCAGCGACCGGCCGGAAACCTTTGATGCGACCGCGCTTGCCGCCGTTCAGGCCGAGATGGCTTTTGCCCAGTTTGTCACGCTGACACCTTATCCCGGCACCGTGGACTTCATCCGTTGGGAAAAGCAAATGGAAGCTGCGCCAGTAGAGGTTGCCGGCATCCCCATCACCCGGCGCTGGCTCATTCCACAAGCGCAGCGGCCCAAGTTGTATTGGCCCCACCCTACGATGTCAGCGGAAGAAATTCGCCAGCGCACGCAGTCCGTCTGGGACACGTTTTATGGGCTGAAGTCCATCTGGATGCGCTCCCGCTTCATAAAATCCATGCGCGCCCGCCTGGCTTTTGTGTTGATTTCTAAAATCTACCGGCAGATGTACGCCGATACCGGAATCGCCACCGACAGCGCCCGCGTATCACGTTCCGCGCAGTGGGCCCGCTGGCTGGCCAAGCCCTGCCAGAAGCTGTTTGCGGCCTCGCCCATGCCTGATCTTCAAATTCCGGGGACGTGGGTTGGAAATGCCGCGCTGGAGCAGAGCACTTCTGCCAGCGACTGAGCGGCAAGTGCTAATTCAGCCTTCTTTGCATCCTTTGCAGTCCTCAATCTTTGCCTGTTTTGAGGTCAATGGGTTTGAGCTCAAGTAACCGTTCAAAAGCCCTGGACCGCAAAGGACGCAAAGAAAACAGACACCGCAAAGGACGCAAAGAACCCCGTCTGTCAGATTTGGGCAGCGCGGGCATTTGTCATGCGCCTCCGGGAAAATCCTGCTATTCAGATTGTCAGGCAAGGAGCCGTATCGAGTTTCGCGGATGAGCGCGGGCCAGCTGCTTTTCGAAATGTCCGCGAGCGATTTCACGCGCAAAAAACTAGGCAGGCCGATGAATGGACTCGGCCTGCCTTTCCTGTGCGCGTCGGATCTGACTGATCACTGAACCTTAGGCTTGGCCTTTCGTCTTGCGGCCGCGGGTGATCTTTTAGTTTCCTCGGTCTTGATCAGGGTCAGGGAATCGGCGGCGTTGAAGGGGTATTCGCGCACCGACTCTTGCCCCGTAGTACTGAGTGTCACGTCCACACGCCGGTTGCTCGCCAGCACGATCGTTCGCATGTGATCGAGCACTCTTTGCCGCTCCGCCGGAGTCAGTTCGGGATTCTGCTCGACCGCATCTTTCACTTGCGCTTCGGTCAGGTTCTGTTCTTCCCCAAGCGCCTTGGTTTCGAGACTTGCCGCGGGAACGCCGTGTTCGACCAGGAATTGCCGGGTGCGATCGACCCGACGTTCGGAAAGGGCCTGATTGTATTCCACCGAGCC
>DATGYF010000091.1:0-4560 GCA_035298145.1 Terriglobales bacterium
ATTGAGGCCATCAACTACAAAGACGTCCGGCTGCTGGCGCAGTTCGTGGCGGAGAGCGGTAAGATCGTGCCCCGGCGCCTGACCGGCGTCTGCACGCCGCACCAGCGGCGTCTGTCCCTGGCCATCAAGCAGGCGCGAAACATCGCGCTGCTGCCGTTTGCCGGGCGCGCCTCGTAATAAGAATCGGCCACGGATTCGCACGGATCCTCACGGATTTTTTCTATTGTTTGATTGATCCGTGAAAATCCGCGTGAATCCGTGGCAAAAAGAATTTCTAAGGGAGTCACCATGGAAGTCATCTTGAAAGAAGATGTGCCCAAACTGGGCTCGCGCGGCGACGTGGTAAAAGTCGCCGAGGGTTTTGGACGCAATTATCTGCTGCCGCATAAGCTCGCCATCGAAGCCTCGAAGGGCAACAAGGCGGTCATTGAGCAGATGAAGGCCGCGGCGGTGCGGCGCTCCGCCAAAGAGAAGACCAGCGCCGAGGCCCTGGCGAAGCAGTTCGAAGGCGTGTCGGTTTCATTCACCCGGCGCTCCGGCGAGCATGACCAGCTCTTTGGCTCAGTCACCTCCAGCGACATCGCGGACGCGCTGGCCAAAAAGGGTTTTGACGTGGACCGCCGCAAGATTCAGATCCACGAGCCGCTCAAGACCGTGGGCGAATTCACCGTCCCCATCAAGCTGCACAAGGACGTGACCACCCACCTGAAAGTCGTCATTGAGAAGGAAGCAGCGGAATAGGTTTTTATTGCCACGATCCACGTAGGGGCGGGTGTCCTCACCCGCCCAGCGGAGCGCAGCTCCGCAGGGTTTTGATTAGTAACGTCCAAACCCCAGGCGAGCCTTGCTCGCCCGCCCGGACGAGGCGTCCGAGCCTACGTGGTTTATTCCAAGGGTAGCTCCCGCCCGGCCTTAACCCCATGCACGGACAGGGCCAAACTCCTATAATTCCTGCTCACGGTTCTTTTGCTGCCACGTCCATAGCTATGCAACCGGGAAGAACGGCAGGGCACCCGGCTTAGTCGAGGACAACGAGAGATGCCGGCCGATGCATGGGCAGTACAACTAGCGGTTCGCGGGTGTTCGAATCCGGACGCGATTCGCGGGGTGGAACGAAGCAACGATTCCCAGGACCCCCTCCCTCGGGGCCAAATGGCTGGGCACAGTTTAGGCCGTATCGATGACACGTTGCTGGTCCGCGAGGCGCAGCGCGGCAACCGCGCTGCCTTCGAGGAGCTGGTGCGGCACTACGACCAGGCTGTCCTTCGGCTGGCCATGCACTTGACGGGCTCGGAGCACGAAGCCCAGGACATTTATCAGGACGCCTTTTTGAAGGCATACAAAAGTGTCGGCAATTTTCGCTTCGAGTGCTCGTTCTATACCTGGATTTACCGCATCGTGACCAATCTTTGCCTGGACCACCTGCGCAAGAAGCAGGTGCGCAAGGAAGATGCGCCGGTCGCGGTGGATGCGCAGGGCGAGGCTTATGACGTTCTGGCACAGGTTCCCGACGGACGGGCTGGCGCCAACCCCGAGCGCGATCTGATGCGCCGCGAACTGGGGACGAGGATCAACCACGCTCTGGACAAGCTCACGCCCCGCGAGCGCATGGTCTTTGAACTGAAGCACTATCAGGGATTGAAATTGAGGACGGTAGGCGAGATTTTGAATACCACCGAAGAAACAGCGAAGAATACTTTATTCCGGGCTACGCAGAAGCTGCGCGGCTCCCTGGCGGACATGCGATGAAGAAAGTTTGTGGAGGGACGGGCGTCTCGCCCGTCCAGGCCGCCCGCGGGGCGGCTGAGAAAGCAAGCGAATACGAAGAGCAACGTCAGGACCAAAAGCAACAGCGACGGGCGGGGGCGCCCGCCCCACACTTCCCCGACGCGGGGGTGAAACTATGAAATGCGAATGGGTCCACGAAAATATTCTGCTGCATATCTACAACGAGCTGCCCGATGACGCCCGTTACGAACTGGAGCAGCACGTGGCGCGCTGCACCGATTGCGCGGCTGAGCTGAAGTCAGCCCGCCAGCTTCATGCCACGCTTTCCCAGTTCCCCGTGGAGGAGCCCTCTCCGAATCTGGTGACCGCGTCGCGCATGCGTCTGCAGGAGGAGCTCGAAACTACCGAACAGGGAGGCTTCTGGCAGCGACTGGTGTTCGACCCGGGGGCCTGGCTTCGCCCCATCAAGCTGGCTCCAGCGCTGGCCGCGGCCATCTTCATCGTGGGTTTCGCCGGCGGAATCGGGGCCACCTATCAAGTAATGAATGGACGCAACCCGGTCGATCTCAGCGGCAGCGCAACTCCCACGGAATCATCCATCACCGGCATTCAATCCATCTCGCAGCAGCCCGGCTCCTCTCAGATCAACATTCGCTATAACACAGTTTCTACCCAGGAAGCGCAGGGAACGCTCAACGACCAGCGCATCCAGCAGCTGCTGCTGTTCGCTACCCGCAACAATTACAACTCAGGCGTGCGCATGGATTCCGTGGACCTGCTGACCCAGACTCCAAACGATACCCGGGTGCGCGAGGCGCTGTTGTATGCCTTGCGCTATGACTCGAATCCGGGAGTGCGGCTGAAGGCGATCGAGGGTTTGGGCTCGTACGTGAAGGATGACGTCAGGGTGCGGAATGCGGTGCTCGAGGCCCTGGTGAACGATTCCAATCCCGGCTTGCGGACCCAGGCGCTGCATCTGCTCGAACCTTGCCGCGCCGACAGCAGCGTGCGGGTGGTGTTGCAGAAGCTGGCGGAGAACGATCAGAACCTGTACATCCGCTCGCAGGCCCGCAATATGCTGGCCCAGACAGCGGAGATCGATTGAGAACGAGGTTTCACCCGCGGTTCAAGCCCTGATGGGCGCGGGAAGATAGAAAATCGGAAGGTGACAGTTGAATAAATTTTCCAAAATCGCAGCGCTGTTTCTCCTGCTGGTGTCCGTGGCCGTGGCCCAGGAAGCGCGCCCTGACGAACAGACGCGGGTCTATCAGGACAATGGCAAGTGGTCGCGCCAGATCACCGGCAACCTGGCCGCCGCCAAAAACCTGCGCGTGAAGGTGGATTCAGGCGTGGTGAAAGTTGTGGGCGGCACGCAGCAGACCATCCACTACGTGGTCAACAATCGCTCCTACGCTTCGTCGGAAGAGAAGGCCCGCCGCGAATTCGAGTCCTACAAGATCAACGCTTACGTCCGTGGAGACACGGCCTGGGTGGTGGCCGAATGGCAAGGCAGCAAGCCACACCGGTCTTCCAGCGAGTTTGTGATCAATGTCCCGCGCAATATCGATCTGGTGAAAGTTGAAACTGACGGCGGCGACCTCACTGCCACCGGCATCGGCGGGCGGGTCGAGGGTGAAACCGGGGGCGGCAGTATTCATCTCGATGACATTGGTGGCGCGGTGAATGCCGAAACCGGAGGCGGCAGCATCGACGTAGGCACGGTCGGCGGTGAGCTGACGCTGCACACCGGGGGCGGCAGTATTAAGGTGTCTTCCGCCAAGGGCAAGATCAACGCCGAGACCGGCGGCGGCAGCGTAGTGGTGATCTCCGGGATGCAGGGTGCCGTGCTGGAAACCGGGGGTGGCAGCATTGAGGTACAACGTTGTTCCGGGCCTCTGAAAGTCACGACTGGCGGCGGAAGCATCGAGTTAGGCGAGATTGCGGGTCCAGCGGAGATTGAAACCGGGGGCGGAAGCATTCGCCTGAACTCGGCCACCGGCGCGGTCCGCGCGGAAACCGGAGGCGGCAGCATCACCCTCAACGGCGTGCCCACGGCCAAGGCTGAGACTGGGGCCGGCGGCATCGTAGCCAAGTTCGTCTCCGGCTCTGATCGCACCGATTCGGTGCTGGAGACTTCGGCCGGAGACATCACGGTTTACCTGGCGCCTAACCTGGGCATCACCGTCCGGGCGTCCATCGACCTGGCGAACGGCCATCGCATCCGCTCCGATTTTTCCGAGATTCGAGTTACAACCGAGGGCGGCGAGTGGGGTCCCGGTACCGCCACCGCCGAGGGTAGTTTGAACGGAGGCGGCCCAATCCTGAAAGTGCGCACCACCACCGGAGACATCACCTTCCTGGCCACCCGCTGAGGGAGGATGGAGGACGGGCGTCTCGCCCGTCCAGCCGGGCGGGACGCCCGGCCTCCACTAAAGAGACGAGGGGGACGATATGCGTAGATCCATCCTTGCATTGATGATTCTTCCGATGTTCGCTGCGGTCGCGAGCGGCGGGCAGTTATGCTCGCAGGAACCCTTCAGCGAGTCCTTTGGATACTCGAGCGAAGACTTCGGCGGTGGATCCTATCTGGGAGTTGACACGCGTGACGTCACCGCCGATCGCCTGGCCGATCTGAAGCTGAAGGAAGAACACGGTGTCGAAGTCACCCTGGTCGATCAGGATGCTCCCGCTGGCAAGGCTGGAATCAAAGAGCACGACGTAATTCTCACCCTCAACGGCAACCAGGTGGAAAGCGTGGAGCAGTTGCGACGCATGATCCGCGAGATTCCTCCGGGACGCATCGTGAACCTCGGAATCAGCCGCGCCGGCCAG
>DATGYF010000092.1:0-11342 GCA_035298145.1 Terriglobales bacterium
GGTGCTTACGCCGAGTTCGTCTGTCTGCCGCAACGTGAACTGGTTCCGGTACCATCCGGGTTGGACGCCGCCGAGGCTGTCAGTCTCGTGCTGAACTACATCACGGCATACCAGATGCTGCAGCGCTCCGCCAAGGTCAGACCGGGCCAGCGCGTCTTGATTCACGGCGCGGCAGGCGGGGTCGGCTCGGCACTCTTGCAGCTTGGGCGCCTCGCCGGGCTGGAGATGTACGGTACTTGTTCATCGCGAGGGCCGTCGACCGTTTCTGATCTTGGCGGTATCCCAATTGATTACCAGCATCAGGACTTCGTGAAAGAAATTCACCACCTCACTGGCGAGGGTGTAGACGTAGTCTTTGACAGCATCGGTGGTACCCACATCTGGCGCTCCCGCAAGGCTCTCCGTCCTGGCGGGCGAGTGGTGGCCTATGGCCTTACTTCCTCGCTGCGTGGGGGGCGATTGGCTTCAGGTCGTTCCGGTGGTCGTCATCGCTATCGTGCAATCCTGATTTTCGGGCTGTACATTGCCGGCAGCTGGCTTCTCCCGGGCCGGAAACGGGTGATCCCCTACAGCATCCAGACGCTCAAACGGCTGAAGCCGGCATTGTTTCGACAGGATTTGATCGCTCTGTTTGAACTCCTTCAACAGCAAAAGATCAAGCCGCTAATCGCGCAGCGATTTCCTCTTGCCGAGGCAAGACACGCGCATGAGTTGCTCGGCAAGGGAGGCGTGACAGGCAAGATCGTGCTGGTGCGCAACGCGTCATCGCTTGAATCAGGAGCGCGGTAACAACAGCATACAGATGACGGCGCTTCACGCCGCCCCTGACTCCTTGCGGACTTCGGTTCAGCCCAAAGAACTACCGGGAGCGCGAGATCCCCATGCCTGCAAAACTCGTCACAAGCCTAAAGGTGGAAAAGGAAAAAACGCGACAAAACGTGCGGGCTAGTCTTCACGACCGCAGGTTGCAGACCCAAACTCGATTTCCTAGATGCTCTGAAAGATGTCGCTGAGCGGACCAAACTCGACAGGCAGAAATTTTGGCTCCATAAATTTCGCGCAACATTTGCAACGTGGTCACTGTGGGCAGGCGTGGAACTACGGACCGTGCAGCAGTGGCTCGGTCATTCTGACATGGAGTCCACCATGAGATATCTAGAGCCGTCACGCAGTAAGCAAGTCCGGGAGAAGGTGAACGAGATCTTCCCGTAGAAGGCCCTTTCGGTCGTAATTCGAGGGTTGCCGACAATCCAGAAGTACATCGTATGGTGGTCGGAATCGAAGTGTCGAGTGCACCGACTTCTCCGGGTGGGACGTACGCGTCCACGTGAATCCAATGGCTTAACTAGCTCTCGCCATTCCGGGGCTCTACTGACCCGCGTCGAAGATGCTGCCGTCGATTCGAGCTCCGTCGCTGGAGAACTCTCCTAGAAACCTGAGTGAGACCAAACACAGACCGCTGTGACATCAATCACAGTAAACTTCTTCCTTACTGAGGAGAATCCAGACAGTTATGACGGGGCGATTCACATTCGTATCGATTGCATTGGCGATCACGCTGTTCGTATCGGAGGCGACCGTCCCTTCCGCCTGTTGGATACCGATGCCGGTAATGCAGGAGATGACAATGGGCGACGCTGGAATGACCGGGGGCATGTCGCCAGTCAGTCTGCGGCGGGGTCCCGTGAGCGGCTCCTGCTGTCAGCTATCTGCGGTTAATGCACCTTCCGCCTCGATGCCACGAGTTCAGGAGGATGGAGCAACCAGTCTAGCCACAAGGTCCAGAACCTCAAAGCTGGAAGTTTCACCTGTTGCCCCCAGAGCGGAGCCTGCGAAAGCACAATCCCGTGGATCTGGTTCCTCTCTCCAGTCGAATCTCTGCGTGCTTCTGATTTAACCCCCAACCCATGCGCCGATTCCTGAGCGCAGATGGCGCCCGTTAGCAGTAGCGGAACAGAGCACAAGAATGTGCTCCCCATCTCGCGCGAAAGGTGAATCTTTCAACGTATATCTCTATGGAGGAATTATGAAAAGCGTACAACGCATTCTTTCGAGGGGTGCAGTCGTTATCACTTTGGCCGTTACCTCGCTCGTTTCGGTTTACTCCGTGGCGCAGGACAAAGACTCTTCTGTTCCCACACGGAAGGAACTGGTCACCCTGCTCAAGACTGCAAAAGAGCCTCCCGAGCATCGCAGAATCGCTGCGTATTACCGGCATGAAGCAGCAAGACTGACGCAGAGTGCCAAGGACCATTCGGAGTTCGCTGCGATCTACCAACAGAAGCATCCCTTCGCCGCAATGGAGTCGAAGCATGGAGATGCATTCGGTCAGGGAGCGAGCCACTGCGAAAAGTTTGCCCAACTAGCACAAAAGCAAGCGAAGGAAGCAGAAGCCCTGGCAGTTCTGCACGAAGACATGGCCGAAGAAGCGGAGCAGAAGCAGCAGTGAAGCAAAACTAATGTTTCACTTCGCGCTCGGTCTGCAGAAGGTCGCCTTCCCACCAGAACCTGGCCGAGAGAAGGCGGCCAGTCAGGAGAAGTAATGGATCGCTGGTTGGAAATCGTGCTGTTCGGGATCTTCCTCTATTCGATGATGCGATTCGGTTGCGGCCGGCATATGACCCACCGAGATCGCGACGGAAAGGAGAACCACAAATGCTGAATATGAAAGTATGGATAGCCACGTTGACCTCCTGGATGGGAGTGAGCTTCACGACATGTGTGCTCGGTGGAGTGGTGGTGCCCGGGCTCCCTGTTCCTCACCAGACTCTGGAGCTGCTCCTCCCGGGATTCCGGTGGATTTCTTTGGGCAGCTTCGCTCTGGGCCTGACAGAAAGCTTGTTCTATGGAATGCGGCCGCCGTACTCGTAGTAATTCACAATTTCTTTCATCGGCTACGGGTTGGTCTCACTAGACGTCTGGATCGAACGCTTCCGAGAAACCTGCCGTTTTCGGTGAAGGGACACGCGGTCCGGAGCAAAGAAAAGCGGGAATGAGGCTTGCGGGTCGCAGTAGAATAGATATGTTGCACAGAGCATTACAATTCGTTTCGGTCTCGTTGTCGATCGTCGTGGTCGCGCTTCCACTGTTGGCATGTCTGACATCTTTTGCGGAGATGAGCCCGGAGCAGCGTGAGTGCTGTGAAAAAATGGCCGGCCGCTGTGAGATATCTGTAATGCCCAGCTCGCACTCATGCTGTCAGCACCCTGTCTCACCTCACACAGCTACGACGTCAAAAATGCAGAGCAGCGATTTCGGCTTGGCGATTACGGTGCTAGCCGACGCCCCCTCTGCTTTCGCCCCTCCAATGATTGGAATCGCCGTCAGCACATTCGAGTCACCGCCGGAAAGCCCTCCGCAAAGCGTCAACGTTCTCAGAATCTGATTCTTTCGTCGCCGTAGAAGTGCGAGGCCGCACTTGTGTGTCCTCGTGTGACTTCATGTCCAGTCGTGTGCGAGGAGAAATGACGAAGATCAACAAATTCTGTGTGTTTATCTTTTGGGCTGTTGCGGCCTCCGGCCAAAACGCTCCAACTAGCCTCCAGATACTCATCGAAGAAGCCGGGCAGCACAACGCCACAATCAAAGCTGCAGAGCGCGCCATTCACACGTCCGAATACATGCCCAAACAGGCTTCGGCCCTGCCGGATACTGAAGTGATGGTCCAGAGCTTCACCGTCGGTAGTCCGAGGCCGTTCGCCGGATATAGCAATAGTGACTTTGCCTACATCGGCTTTGGTGCATCGCAGGAGCTGCCTTATCCCGGCAAACGTGCATTGCGCGGAAATGTCGCGCAGCATGGGATTGCCATCTCGCGCGCCCAGAAAGATGCAGTCGTGTGGGATGTGCTCACCCGCTTGAAGCTGGCGTATTTCCAGCTTGCGGCCTCCCAACAACTTGTCGCTGTGCTCGAACAAAATCAGCAACGCACGGATGAGATCGAGCAAGCAGCAGAGATCCGTTATCGCGTGGGACAGGGCACGCAGCAGGATGTGCTCCGAACCCAACTTGAACGAACGAAGTTCCTCAACGAGCTTTCCATGCAGCGCCGCGAGAGCGCTCAGGCCCAGGTCGTTTTGAAAGCGCTGTTAAACCGGTTACCCGAATCGGGTGACATTGTTCCCGAACTACTTTCTTCCCGCCGCATTCCCGAGACAGCCGCGCTCTTCGCGAAGCTCCGGCAAAACAATCCTGACTTGCAGGTGAGCGCGGAGCAAGTGTCCCAAAGCCAGGCTGCTGCGGCCCTCGCGAACCGGGAAAAGAAGCCCGACTTTGCCGTCCAGTACATGTGGCAGCACACGGCGGACAACTTCCGTGACTATTACATGGGCACGTTCTCGATCAAGCTGCCAAATCGTTCTCGAGTGCGGGCCGCCGAAGCCGAGTCGCAGGCCAAGCTCGCGCAGGCTGAGGCGGAAAAGGAATCCCGCCTGAAGGAAATGGAAAGCGATCTGGGAGAACAGATCGCGATTGTTCAAACTTCCGAACAGCAACTGACGGTTTACGACCAGGGACTCATTCCACAGAGTGAGTCGGCATGGAACGCTGGCTTGTCGGGGTATCGCGCGGGGAAACAGGACTACCAGGCTCTGCTGGGGTCGTACAACGACACTCTCCGCCTCGCAATGGATCGCGAACGCACACTAGCCGAACATGAGGCTGCTGTTGCCCGCATCGAGCGCCTCATTGGGGAGGAACTGAAATGAACTACCGCAAACTTTTCGCAATCGCGGTTGTGCTCAATCTCGCACTGGCGTTTGCCGCTTACTGGTTCTGGCAGTCTTCGCGGGGGACAAAACCATCAGAAAACGCAGTCACAGAGCATCCGCCGATGGAAGGGTTCACTCCCTCTGCAATTGAAAGCTCTCCTCCCACACTTGCTCCGGTCGAGTTGTCGCCGGAGCGCATGCAGAGCATTGGCGTACGCACTGGCCGGGTCGAATACAAGACGATTAACTCTGAACTCCGGGCGATGGGTACGGTGGAGGTGGATGAGCGGCGCGTGGCGTATGTGCAGACCCGTTATCCAGGATGGGTGAAAGATGTGTTTGTGAATGCGACCTATCAATTTGTGCGTAAGGGTAACCCGCTCTTCACAATCTACAGCCCCGAACTGGTAGCCAGTCAGCGGGAATACTTACTTGCAAAAGCGAACGCGGGCCGACTCGGGCAGAGTTCTGTCGAGGGAGTTCGCACTGGCGCGGACAGTCTGCTCCGCTCGGCCCGCGATCGATTGCTTCAGTGGAGCTTATCGGAGGAGGACATTTCGAAGCTAGAGGCAAGCGGAAAACCGCTGACGGAATTTACGTTTGCTTCTCCGGTTTCTGGGTACGTGGTTGAACGCATGGTGTTACCAAACGCCTACGTGCAACCGGAAATGCGGCTCTACTCGATTGCGGACCTTTCGACCGTCTGGATAAACGCGCAGGTATTCCAGCAGGATGCCGGCAAGCTGAAACCGGGAGATCCTGCTGACGTCACGGTGGACACGTATCCCGCCCGGATATTTCACGCGCGCGTCGAACAGGTACTTCCCCAAGTTGACCCAGCCACGCGCACCCTGCGTGTGCGACTGTCGATGCCGAACCCCACCCTTGCGCTGAAACCTGGCATGTTCGTAAATGTCCGGTTGCAAGCGCCGCTCGGTCGCCAATTATTCGTCCCCGCCTCAGCCGTGTTGCAGGCAGGAAGCCGTCAAATCGTGTTCCTGTCGCGCGGGCAGGGATCGTTCGAGCCGCGTGAGGTGCAGCTCAGCGCACCCACTGACGAAGGCTTCGTTGTACTCAAGGGCCTCAAGTCTGGTGACACGGTTGTGACCTCGGCCAACTTCCTGATTGATTCGGAAAGCCAGCTCCAGGCTGCTGCAGGAGCCTATATTCCTCCACCGTCTGGCGCTGGAGCGGCAGCAGCGATGAATGGGCCAGAACCGCAAGCTTCAGTTGAACTCACAACTGATCCATCGCCTCCGCACAGAGGCACTAATCACGTCCAGGTGAAGCTTAGCTCGTCCGACGGCAAACCACTCTCTGCAGCGAGAGTAACGGTTCGTTTCTTCATGGCCGGCATGCCGGAGATGGGCATGGCAGAGATGAATGTGACCTCTCAGCTCAGAGACCAGGGCAATGGAGTCTATGCCGGCGAAGTTGAACTCGGCTCTGGAGGCACGTTTCAGGTCACTGTGAGTGCAGAGCAGGCCGGAAAAACGGTAATAACCAAGCGCGTGAATCTGACCGCGACGGGAGGTAATTAAGCCATGATCTCTCGTCTGATCGAATGGTGCGCCAGCAACCGCTTTCTTGTCTTCATCGGCGTTCTAGTTCTGGTGTTGGGCGGCATCTGGTCACTCCAGAGAGTGCCTCTCGACGCCCTACCGGACATTTCCGATGTACAAGTCATAGTTCACACCTCGTGGCCGGGACGACCTCCCAATGTCATTGAAGATCAGGTCACGTATCCGATTGTTACGACATTGCTGGCTGCACCCCAAGTGAAGGCTGTGCGGGCGCAGACGATGTTTGGCGACTCTTACGTTTATGTCGTCTTTCAGGACGGCACCGATATTTATTGGGCCCGCTCGCGTGTCCTCGAATATATCCAGGGGCTTGGTGGACGCTTGCCCGCAGGGGCTGCGCCGATGCTCGGGCCGGATGCGACGGGTGTGGGTTGGGTGTTCGAATATGTCCTCATCGACCGCAGTGGCCGGCACAGCCTTGCCGATTTGCGTTCCCTTCAGGACTGGCAAGTTCGTTACCAGCTTGAAACCCTGCCCGGAGTCGCAGAAGTAGCGTCTATCGGAGGTTTCGTAAAGCAGTATCAGGTGCAGCTCGACCCCAATCGGCTGCTCGCCTATGGCATCCCACTTTCCACGGTGATTGACCGCGTGCGCGCCAGCACGAACGAGGTTGGCGGGCGCGTGCTGGAGATGAACGGCGCGCGCTACATGGTTCGTGGCCTTGGATACTTGCGTTCGCTGGGTGATTTGGAGAACGTGCCTGTCATGGCAAAGAACGGCACTCCTGTTCTCTTAAAGGATTTAGGCACGGTCACATTCGGGCCGCAAATTCGCGAGGGGGTCGCCGAATGGCAAGGCGAAGGCGAGGCCGTGGGTGGGATTGTAGTGATGCGCTATGGCGAGAATGCGCTGAACGTAATCAACGGAGTCAAGAAGAAGGTCGCGGGGATTGCGCCTTCATTGCCCGCTGGAGTCGAGATTCACGCAGCGTATGACCGTTCGGGATTGATCGAGGAATCCATCCGCACTCTGAAACGAGACTTGTTGGCGGAATGTGCGATTGTCAGCTTTGTCACCATCGTTTTTCTGTTTCACTTTCGGTCCGCACTTATTCCCATTCTCACGTTGCCAGTTGCTCTGCTGGGCGCATTCGTGCCCATGTACCTTCTGCACATCAGCAGCAACATCATGTCTCTGGGGGGCTTCGCCCTTGCGATTGGCGTATTGATCGATGCGGCCATCGTCATTGTCGAGAACGGCTATCGGCATCTTTCCGAAGCTGGCCAGGTTACAGAGGGCGAGCGGCGACGAATTCTCATTGATGCGGCCAAGCAGGTGGGACCCGCATTGTTCTTTTCGCTGCTAATCATCGTGGTCTCCTTTCTCCCAGTGTTCCTGCTGGAAGCGCAGGAGGGCCGGATGTTTCGGCCTCTGGCTTGGACGAAAACACTGTCCGTGGGCTTCTCCTCTTTCCTTGCAATCACGGTGGTTCCTGCTCTGATGGTGTTGTTCATCCGCGGGCGGCTTCGACCGGAATCGGCAAACCCCGTGTCGCGATTCACGCAGGCGCTATATTTGCCCGTCCTACGGTTCGCCTTGCGGTGGCCGTGGCTGACAATTGCCCTCAACCTGATCTTTCTTGCGGCGACGATTCCCCTCGCTTTCCGTCTGGGCAGTCAGTTCATGCCGCCCCTGTACGAGGGCTCATCGCTATACATGCCGACGTCGCTGCCCGGAATCGGCATTACCCAGGCCACGCAGCTCTTGCAGGAACAGGATCGGATGATCCGCAGCTTTCCTGAAGTGGACAGTGTCTTTGGAGTAGTGGGCCGTTCAGACAGCTCAACCGACAACGCCCCACTGGACATGTATGACACGACCATCATGCTGAAACCGCGCGAGAGGTGGCGTGCCGGGATGACGTATGAAAAGTTGATTGCGGAGATGGACTCAAAGCTCCAATTCCCTGGCCTCTCGAACACGTGGACGATGCCGGTGCAAAACCGTCTCGACATGCAACTGACAGGAATCAAAACGCCAGTCGGCATGAAGGTTCAAGGAACAAACGTGGAAGGAATTCAGGAGGCCGGCGCCCGCATCGAGAAACTTTTGTCGCGCCTGCCCGGCGTGCGAGCAGTGTTTGCCGAACGCGTTTCGCAGGGCTTCTATCTCAATATCGATGTCAATCGCCTGGAAGCCGCCCGCTACGGGATGACGGTCGAAGACGTTCAGCGTGCGGTACAGTCTGGAATCGGTGGCGAAGACATAGCGCAAAACGTCGAGGGCCGGGAACGGTATCCCATTAACGTGAGGTATCAACGAGACTTCCGGGACACTCCTGAAGAGTTGGCTCGCGTGTTGGTGGAAGCTCCTTCCGGCGTGCAGGTGCCCCTCGGTTCCGTCGCCCACATCTCGTTTTCGCGCGGCCCGGCGATGATTCGTGATGAAGAAGGTCAGCTCACCGGTTACGTATTTATCGATCTCAAAACGTCGGACTATGGTGGCTTCGTGAATCAAGCCAGCCAACTTCTGAAGCAGGAAATGAAGCTGCCGGTCGGTTTCACCTATCAGTGGTCGGGGGAGTACGAATTCCAGTTGAGGGCACGAGAACGGCTTAAGCTGATTTTGCCAATCGTTTTCGCTGTAATCCTTCTCTTGCTGTATCTGGTGTTCCGTTCCATAACCGAAGCTTTGGTGCTGATCTTTCCAACTGTTTACGCCATCAGTGGCGGGCTGCTGCTGCAGTGGATTCTCGGTTACAACTTTAGCGTCGCGGTTCTGGTGGGCTACATCGCGCTGTTCGGCATCGCAGTTGAGACGGGAGTCGTGATGGTGGTGTACCTGCATGAGGCCCTCGAAAGACGAGCCGCCTCGGGCCAGCCACTCACTTTGGAATCGATTCAGGACGCAGTCATTGAAGGCGCGGTTCACCGACTCCGGCCGAAGCTCATGACAGTCACCGCTGTCCTGGCCAGCCTCGTTCCCATTCTTTGGGAAAGCGGCATTGGCTCAGATGTAATGAAACCCATTGCCGCTCCAATAGTGGGAGGAATGATCACGTCGACAATCCATGTATTGATTCTGGTGCCGGTTTTCTTCGAGCTGATACAAAAGCGTGTGCTTCGGCGCGGCACAGCGAGTCACGGATAGCCGATTGCTCGGGTCGTAGGGGTACAATCTTTCAGTCATGGTCGAGGTTGCGCTAAACCGCCAAGCCGCAGCCGAGCGTGGGAAGCGCCTGGAGTGCTTCACCATTGCGTGGAACAGCCTTGAGGGTCTTGTAGCTCTAATAGCGGGAGCGCTTGCAGGCAGCATTTCACTCGTTGGCTTCGGTATAGATAGCTTTATCGAGGTCACATCTGGGGCCACATTGCTGTGGAGAATGACTGTCGATGCAGAAGAGCAAACCCGAGAACGAAACGAAAGACTTAGCCTAAGAATCGTAGGCACCTGCTTTCTGGCTTTGTCCGCCTACATCGCTTATGAATCGGTTGCTGATCTGATTTCCCGAAAAGCCCCTGAACACAGCATTCCAGGGATTATTCTGGCCTGTGTTTCCTTGATCGTAATGCCAATTCTTTCACGCGCAAAGAAATGGGTGGGCAAGGAACTCAGCAGCGCAGCCATGAACGCAGATGCTAGACAGACGGACTTCTGTGTGTATTTGTCAGCCATTCTGCTGGCAGGTCTCATTCTCAACGCGGTTTTAGGATGGTGGTGGGCAGATCCAGTTGCGGCTCTTACTATGGTTCCGATTGTTGCCAAAGAGGGCTATGACGGAGTGAAGGGTCAGGCGTGCTGCGATTGCCAATCCACGTTGACTTTAATGTGCTCAAATCGTCGCTTTTCGACGTGTGATCTCGAAACAGATTCTTTCATTCGACCCTGCACAAGCAATAAAGAAACTGCTGGACTGTGCCGAACGGCGTCCGATGCAGTTCCTCGGAGTGATCAAGCAAGCTGAAGTTCACACCAAACTCGTTGTGCAATGACTCAGCATCGTAGCGAACAACGTCAAGACCGCTGCATTTGGTTGGACCTTCCGGCCCGAAGGTGCTGACTATCACGTGCCCTCCCGGCTTGACGGCGTGTGCCACTTGTCGAACGTAGGCTTCTCGTTCATCGCTCGTGGTTAAGAAATGGAATACCGCGCGGTCGTGCCATACATCGTAAGCGCCGGGCGCTAGCTTAGCCTTGGCGATATCGACGACGAGTCACTTGATCCAGCTCCTAAAAAAAGGGCGAGAAAGTACCCGAGTTCGCTTACAATAAAATTCGTCTGGTCTCGTCTCATCCGAGAGTAAGAGCTATTGCAAGTATTTTGAGCTGTCGGCATGGCATTCTCACGAGTCTTCTTCCTCGATTGGTGGAGACCACAGGATCAGCTGTACTCCCGCTACGGCCATGTTTTGCAACTGGCCGTTGTGTTTGCTCTGTACTTTGGAGCAGGCGAACTAGGTCTCGCCGTACCATTTACAAGTGCCAATGTCTCTCCCGTTTGGCCAGCGGCGGGTGTAGCGGTTGCAGCAGTGCTGATCTGGGGTATGCAGATCGCCCCGGCTATCGCATTCGCGGCTTTCCTCGTCAACTTCCTCAGCCCAATTCCTACCTCGGCATCAGTCGCTATTGGACTAGGTAATGCGTCTGGTGCCGTCCTTGCGGGTTATCTCTTAACACGTTTCAGCGGTTTTCAGATTTCACTGCCAAGACTGAGGGATGTGTTGCGATTTGTGATGCTAGCTGCTGTATTGACGACCACAATTGCGTCTTCCGTGGGGGTCACCGCCCTGACCCTTGCACACACAAAGGCGTGGTCTGGGTATGGTTCAGCTTGGCGAATTTGGTGGCTGGGCGATGCAATGGGTGTGCTGGTTGTCGCTCCATTATTACTGACTGGTCAGGATTTGCTCCGCGTCTGCCGGGGCTGGCGTGCGCTAGAGGGTTGTTTGCTGTCAATCACAATACTCGTCACGTCTGCTGCGATCTTCGGGCCGTGGGCAGCAGTGCACGACGATGTTATGGCATTCGTAGTGTTTCCGTTCGTGATCTGGGCTGCGATCCGATTCCGCGTGGCTGGGGCGGCGGTCGCAAGTCTTCTGGTTGCGAGCGT
>DATGYF010000093.1:0-2608 GCA_035298145.1 Terriglobales bacterium
CGCTTTTCCAGCTGCAGAGCTATCGATTCCGACACCAGTTGGGCATCCAGTTCGGGCTTGTGCACTTCCTGGATATCGATGTAAACCTCGCGGCCGGTGCGCTTCTGCACGTCACCTTTGAGCTTGTCGATCTCGGCACCCTTGCGTCCGATGATGATGCCGGGACGCGCCGTTTTGATGATCACGCGCAGCTTGTTGCCGGGACGCTCGATTTCGATCGAGCTCACGCCCGCCGACTTAAGCTTGTCCTTCAGCTCATTGCGCAGCTTCACGTCTTCGAGCAGCAGCTTGTCGTAATCGCGCTCCACGAACCAGCGTGACTTCCAGGGCTTGGTGTAGCCCAGGCGAAAACCATAGGGATGAACTTTTTGTCCCATTATTTCTCCTGAATCCGTCGTCGGCTTTCAGTCGTAAGTCGTCAGATGCAAAACTGACATCCGAGAACTGAAAACTGACTATCGGGCTCCCACTTTCTTTTTTCCCGCCGCTGCTTTGCGCTTCGCTTTGGCCGGGGCCTTGGCCGGAGCTTCTTCACCGACCACGGTCGCCAGCCCTTCCCCGCTCTTGCCGCGCTCCGCCAGCACGATCTCGATGTGCGCGATGCGCCTGACATAACGGAACGCCCGTCCCATGGGCGCGGGGCGAATACGTTTCATCCGCGGCCCGTCGTTGGCGATGGCACTCTTTACATAAAGCTTGTCCACATCGACGTCGATGCCTTTTTCGCTGCTCAGATAGTTGGCGTTTTCCAGCGCCGAACGCAGCAGCTTTTCCACCGTCGCCGCCACCCGCTTCTTGGTGAAGACCAGGATATTGAGCGCGTCTTCCACCTTGCGGCCCTTGATCAACTCCAGCACCAAGCGCGCCTTCTGCGGCGAGACCCGGGTGAAGCGGATTTGAGCTCGAAATTCCATATTGATCTCCTGAACCCTGTCTTACGCCTTGGGCGCCGGCGCCGCCGGAGCCGGACCCGCGGCCGGAGTGATCGCTCCCGGACCGCCGGGCACGCCGGCCGGACGCGCCGCCGTTTCCGTGGCCGCCCGCATGGAGTGGCCCTTGAACTGGCGGGTGAAACTGAATTCGCCCAGTTTGTGGCCGACCATGTTTTCCGTGATGTACACCGGAATAAACTTCTTGCCGTTATGCACGGCGATGGTGTGGCCCACCATTTCCGGAATGATGGTCGAGCGCCGCGACCAGGTGCGCAGCACCTTCTTTTCATTGCGCGAGTTCATGCCGTCCACCCGCGCCTGCAGGTAGCCATCCACGAACGGGCCCTTCTTGGTTGAACGTGCCATAAAGTCAGCTCTCAGCTTTCAGCCGTCAGCTCTCAGCTAACAGCTCTCAAATCTTGATGACTCCAGGTATTGGCCGACGACTGACGTCTGACGACCGACGCCTGTTCTTCTATTTCTTGCCTCTCCGGTTCACGATGAACGCGTCCGTACGCTTGTTGTTGCGGGTCTTGTAGCCCCGCGTGGGCTGTCCCCAGGGAGTGACCGGATGCCGGCCGCCCGAAGTCTTGCCTTCACCGCCGCCGTGGGGATGGTCGACCGGGTTCATGACCACCCCGCGGTTTACCGGCCGCCGTCCCAACCAGCGCATGCGCCCGGCCTTGCCGATAGTGATGTTTTCGTGATCGAGGTTTCCTACCTGGCCAATCGTGGCCATGCAATCCTGAGAAACCTTGCGGGTTTCGCCGGAAGGCAGTTTGACCAGCGCGTACTCGCCTTCTTTGGCCACCAGCTGCGCCGCCCCGCCGGCCGAGCGCACCATCTGCGCGCCCTTGCCCGGCTTGAGTTCCACATTGTGAATGGTCGTGCCAGGCGGAATGTTCTTCAGCGGCAAGGCGTTGCCCACAAGAATGTCGGCTTCCGGCCCGCTGACAACTTTCTGTCCCAGCTTGAGCCCTTCGGGCTGCAGGATGTAGCGCTTTTCGCCGTCCGCGTAGCTGAGCAGAGCGATGCGCGCCGAACGATTGGGATCGTATTCGATCGAGGCCACAGTCGCGGGAATCCCGTTCTTGTCGCGCCTGAAGTCGATCAGGCGCAGCTTGCGCTTGTGGCCGCCTCCGCGATGCCACATGGTGGTGTCGCCGCTGTTACGGCGTCCGCCGGTGCGCTGCTTGGGTTCGAGCAGCGGCTTGTGCGGATGCCGGGTCGTAATATCGTCGTTGACCAGCGTGGTCCGGTAGCGCAGGGTCTGCGTCGTCGGTCGGTATGTCTTGATTGGCATAAAAATCAGCTCTTAGTCTTCGGTCGTGGGTCGTCAGCACAATCCCTGGCTCCATCGGCCTTGCTGACGACTGAAGACCGACGACTGACGACTATAAGTTCTGCGCGTACTCCGGCATCTTTTCGCCCGACTTCAACCGCACGTACGCTTTCTTCCAGTCGGGACGATAGCCGGCAAACTTTCCCCGGCGGCGCTCTTTGCCCGGATAGGTGGCGGTGCGCACCGAAAGCACCTTCACCTTGAAAATCGACTGCACCGCCTGCCGGATCTCGGTCTTGGTCGCGGCCGGAGCCACCTGGAAGACCAGCGTGTTCTGGTTTTCCTTGATGGCCAGGCCCTTTTCCGTAATCACCGGACGGCGAATGATCTGATA
>DATGYF010000094.1:0-24150 GCA_035298145.1 Terriglobales bacterium
CTTGATGCGGTGTTCCGCGACTTCGCTGATGTGCAGCAGTCCGTCGGTGCCGGGGATGATTTCGACAAATGCGCCGAAGTCAGCCAGACGCGTGACCGTGCCGAGATAGGTTTTGCCAATCTCGGCTGTGGCCGTGAGGTCGCCGATGATCTGCAGGGCCTTAGCTGCCGAGGCTTCGTCGTTCGAAGCTACGTTGATCTTGCCGGAGTCCTCGACGTCGATCTTTACGCCGGTGCGCTCGATGATGCTGCGAATCATCTTGCCGCCGGGCCCGATCACGTCGCGAATCTTGTCCACCGGAATCTGCAAGGTGTAAATACGCGGCGCGAAGGACGAAACCTTTTCACGTGGAGCCGAGATTACCGCGTTCATCTTGTCGAGAATGTAAAGGCGTCCGCGCTGGGCCTGGGCCATCGCTTCGCGCATGATCTGCGCCGTGATGCCTCCAACCTTGATGTCCATCTGCAGGGCGGTAATGCCATCCTTCGTGCCGGCGACCTTGAAGTCCATGTCGCCGTAGTGGTCTTCCGCGCCGGCGATGTCGGTCAGGATGGCGTAGTTCTCGCCTTCCTTAACCAGGCCCATGGCTACGCCAGCGACCGGGGACTTCAGCGGAACGCCGGCATCCATGAGTGAGAGCGAGGCTCCGCAAACCGTGGCCATCGAGGATGAACCGTTCGACTCCAGGATGTCGGAGACGACGCGCATGGCATAAGGCCATTTGTCCTCGTCCGGCAGGACGTTCGAGATGGAACGTTCCGCCAGCGCGCCGTGACCGATTTCGCGACGCCCGGCGCCGCGCAGAAATGCAACTTCGCCAACTGAGAAAGGTGGGAAGTTATAGTGGAGCATGAAACGCTTCTTGGCTTCGCCTTCGAAGACTTCGAGGCGCTGCATGTCGTCGCTGGTACCCAGGGTGGTGGTGACCAGGGCCTGGGTTTCGCCGCGGGTGAAGATGGCGGATCCGTGGGTGCGCGGGAGGACGCCGACTTCGATCCAGATATCGCGAATCTGGTCGAAAGCGCGGCCGTCGGGGCGGCGCTTCTGGTTGATCACCTGTTCGCGGAAGATGCGTTCGCGCAGGGTCTCGAAGTAGGTCTTGAATTTCTTCTGCGCGGCTTCGTCTTCCGCCGGGATGGCAGCCTGCAACCCTTTCTTGAGTTCGCGGACCAGCGTGTAACTTTCGGCCTTGGGATATTTCTGGGTATTGAGGCGGTCGGCGAGGTCAGCGCCAACGCGATTCTTGAGATCGTCGTAGTAGGCCTGGTCGAACTCCGATGGAGTTACCTGGCGCTTCGGCTTCCCTGCCTTTTGCCGCAGATCGTTGATGGCGGCGCAAATCTTTTTGATTTCGGTGTGGGCGAACTCGATGGCATCCACCACCGTTTCTTCCTTCACTTCCTTGGCGCCGGACTCGATCATCACGATGCCTTCGGCGGTGCCGACTACCATGATGTTCAGAAGGCTTTCGCGCATCTCGCTGTAGGTGGGGTTAATGACGAATGCGCCATTGACCAGGCCTACGCGGACGGCACCGATGGGGCCCTCGAACGGGATGTCGGAGATGGTCAGAGCGGCGGAGGCGCCGTTGATGCCGGCGACGTCGGGGTCATTCTCGGTGTCGGCGGAGAGGACGAAGGCGATGACCTGGGTCTCGCAGCGGAAGCCATCCGGGAACAGAGGCCGCACCGGGCGGTCAATCTGGCGGCTGGTGAGGATTTCGCGCTCGCTGGGACGGCCTTCGCGCTTGATGAAGCCGCCGGGGATGCGTCCGCCGGCGTAGGTGTATTCGCGATAATCAACGGTCAGAGGGAAGAAATCGATGCCCTCGCGAGGATCGGGGTTGGCGGTGGCGGTGGCGAGAACGACGTTGTCGCCGATGCGCACAACCACGGAACCGTGCGCCTGCTTGGCTAATTTTCCGGTTTCAAAAGAGATGGTTTTACCGCCGGCAAGTTCAACCGATACTTCTTGTTTCATGATTCATTTCCTTTTGGCAGGAGGACACTCGCGCGTGCGTCTGTGGAGAGGCGGCACGGTTGAAGAGCAAGAGCCAGTAGCGTTCTGGGAGGCCGGAAACACACCGTTCGCGGCTTTTTTCCTTGTTTCGTGACGGCCGTCTGCGCAACGGCCAGATGATTCCGATGGTGGTCCGGCGAATACACCCCGAGCCGGGAACGGCCCCGCAGAAACCTACTTGCGCAGGCCCAGCTTATGCACAACCGTCTTGTAACGGTCGGAATCGTATAGCTTGAGGTAGTCCAGCAGGCGGCGTCGCTTGCTGACCAGCATGAGAAGACCGCGGCGCGAACCATGGTCCTTCTGGTGCGTTTTGAAGTGATCCGTCAATTGGCCAATGCGCTCGCTAAGCAACGCGATCTGGACTTCGGGGCTGCCCGTATCGGTGGGATGCGTTCCGTACTGGTCGATGAGGGATTTCTTTTGCTCTCTGGCTAGCACTAACCCGATGCACTCCTGTCTTCTAGTTTCAATTTAATCGTAACGTGCAATTAAGGTAACACGCTGCAGACCAGGGTGTAAAGGCGAGGTAGCCGCGCTTTTTTGGCGGCCTTTGCGGCCTTGCTTTGCGGCCTTTGCGGTTTAAGACTCTCGGATGAGTTAGGCGAGGTAAAGCCTTACCGCAAAGGACGCTAAGGAACGCCGCAAAGGTCGCAAAACAAGGCAAGTCGAGCCTGCACTGGCGGGAGGCCCATACCAAAGGGTCGTCCCTAAATAGCATCTGAATTAGTATAGTTATGCCGATTGCCATGACAGTGCGATGTGTTCAATGCGGCCAGGAGAATAATCCGCAATACCGATTTTGCGGCATGTGCGGAGCTCCGTTGGGACCACCGCCGGCGCCGGTAGCAAGCGAGGTGGGGCGCGAAAGGATGAGGCCGCCGGTGAGCGGGCCCTCTTTCCTGGGACTGGGGGATGAACGTACCCGCGACCTGGACTACCTGCTGGAAGACGATCCGCCCAGGAGCCACGGACGACTCTACCTGGCCTTGTTTCTGCTGATCTTGAGCGGTGGATTGCTGGCCTGGCATTGGCAACGCGACGGCTATCCTTGGAAGTACACGCCGAAGGCGGCTGTTAGCAGCGCGCCGGTCAGTCCTCCGTCCGCAGCAGCGCCGGATGCGACTGCGGCAGCGGCTCCGCCAGTTTTGCCGGTAGAGCAAACCGCGAACCCAGCGCCGCAGGACGCGCAATCTACGCCAGGAGAAGGGGTACAGACTGCCGGTGAAGCCACTCCCGTGGGGCCTTCGTCTGAAAGCAGCA
The DNA here is from genome assembly GCA_035298145.1 of Terriglobales bacterium. GTDB lineage: Bacteria > Acidobacteriota > Terriglobia > Terriglobales > Acidobacteriaceae > JAIQFF01. Next base: position 3,283 of record DATGYF010000094.1, read on the forward strand.
TTCCTGATAACTCGACCACTGGAGGAAAGCCGGCCGACCAAGGTTCCAAGCCGGATCAGAACCCTGGCACTGGGGAAGCTCCGGCCCAGGCGTCGAGCCCCGCCGCTGCTTCGCAGGGGAGTGAAGCCGAGGGTGCGGAGCCGGCCTCGACAGCAATGAAGACGCCGAAGGAAACGCGAATGGCGGCTACGGCACCCATCCCAAAGGCGCCCGCACCCAAGCCTTCGCCAACCGCTCCGGCCCTGACATTCGAGGACAGGTTGGTGGCAGACGGAGAGAAATACCTGTACGGGCGGGGAGTCCCGGAAGATTGCGCCCGTGCGCGGAGGAATCTGGAGATCGGCGCGCGAGGGTCAAATGCCAAGGCGCAGACCCTTCTGGGCGCTATGTATGCAACCGGGCACTGCGTGGGCCGCGATCTTCCCACCGCCTATCGCTGGTTCGCCAAGGCGCTCCACGGGGATCCGGGGAATTCGCGGGTGCAGCGTGACCTGGAAGTGCTGTGGAAACAGATGACGCCGGAGGAGAGACAGCTGGCGATGAAGAGCCAGTAGCAATCGCTTACGGTGTCGGGTGCTTGTTTCCAGTTATCAGTTCATTGTACCCGGTTCTCAGTGATGGTCCGCGGCGGTTTCGGGCGAACTCATGACCAGGCGGCCGTGCTGGACCCCCTTGGTGCTGATCAGGCGGTCTGCCAGTTTTTGCACTTCTTTTGATTTGCCGCGAAGAACGACTACCTCAAGACAGCTCTCGTGATCCAGGTGGGCATGAAGAGTGGAGATGATCACGTGATGATGCTCATGCTGAAGATCGGTGAGCTTCTCAGGCAGCAGGCGGGTGTGATGGTCGTAGATTAAAGTGACGGTACCGACTACGAAAGCGTTGGGGGCGACGACGGCGGAGCCCACCAGGCGGTCGCGAATCAGGTCGCGGAAGGCTTCGGAGCGGTTCTGGTAACCCTTGTGCGCAATGAAGCGGTCAAAGCGGCGAAGCAGCTGGGTATCGATGGCGACGCCGATGCGGCTTAGATCTCCCATGTCGGGCCCTCTCTGGTCAGATAGTTTACTCTGCGTTTGCGTAAGCGATGGGGGGCAGGATGAAAGCGCACGAACAATTCGCCGACGATCTCGCCTTGCTGGCGTCGGGAACACTGCAGGGCGAGGAGCGGGTCGCGCTGGAGAAGCATCTGGAGGGGTGCGCCGTATGCCGTCGCGAGCTGGAACGACTGCGCGGCGATACGGCAAAAGAGCCTCCGGCCCAGAAGATTCCGGCTCGGCGAGCACCATCGAACTTCGTGCCCTGGCTGGTGGCGGCAGCATTTCTGATGCTGGCCGGGTTCTTCTTTCGTCAAAGCGACCGTCTGGCGCAGCGGGTGGCGCAATTGCAGAACGAATCAGCCCAGCAGCAAACCCAACTGGAACGCGCTCGCGAAGTAGTTTCCACGCTGACCTCGACGGAGGCGATGCGCGTGACTCTGGTAGCGGGGCAAGCTCCACCGCAGCCGCAGGGGAGGACGATTTACGTTCGCGACCGCTCGAGTCTGATTTTCCTGGCCAGCAATCTGCCGGGGTTGCCGCCGCAGAAGGCGTACGAGTTGTGGCTGATTCCGACGAACGGAGCGCCTATCCCCGCGGGAGTGTTCAAACCTGATGCCCGGGGCAGCGCCAGTGTGATTGAACCACCGTTGCCTGGCGGCGTGGAGGCCAAGGCTTTTGCAATCACTGTGGAGCCGGAACAGGGCTCGGCAACGCCTACGATGCCGATTGTGATGATGGGAGCGGGCGAATAGTTACTGTAGTTCAGGCTTCTTCGCTCTCTTTCAACCTGGCGATCACCCCGAAATCTTCCAGTGTGGTGGTGTCGCCTTTCACATCGCCGCTGCTGGCCAGTTCACGCAGCAGGCGGCGCATGATTTTTCCACTGCGTGTTTTGGGCAGCATGTCGGTAAAGCGGATGTCGTCCGGCTTGGCCATGGCGCCGATCTCTTTCGCGACCCACATCCGCAAGTCGTCTTTCAGTTCGGGTGTGGGCTTTCTTCCCTGCTGGAGAGTTACGAACGCTGAGATGGCCTGGCCCTTGATGTCGTCGGGACGCGCCACGACGGCGGCTTCGGCAACGGCTTCGTGCGCCACCAGCGCCGACTCGACTTCCATGGTGCTCAGGCGGTGGCCGGAAACGTTGATGACGTCATCCACGCGGCCCATGACCCAGTAATAGCCGTCTTTGTCTTTGCGGGCGCCGTCGCCGGTGAAGTATGCCGGCGGAATCTGCGACCAGTATTGCGAAACGTAGCGGTCGGGATCACCGTAGATGGTGCGCAGCATGCCGGGCCAGGGCTGCTTGAGAACGAGGAAACCACCCGAGCCATCGGGGACAGGTTTGCCGTCCATGTTGACGATCTCCGGCACCACGCCGGGAAAAGGACGTGTGGCCGAGCCCGGCTTGGTGGCAATCGCGCCCGGGATGGGAGTAAGCATGATGTGCCCGGTTTCGGTCTGCCACCAGGTATCGACGATAGGACAGCGGTTGTGACCGATGACTTCGCGGTACCACATCCAGGCCTCGGGATTGATCGGTTCGCCCACTGTACCCAGCAATCGCAGGCTGTCGAGCTTGTGTTTTCTGGGCCACTGCTCGCCCCATTTGATGAACGTGCGAATGGCAGTGGGCGCGGTGTAAAGGATATTCACCTGGTGGCGGTCGATGATGCTCCAGAAGCGGTCGGGCTCAGGGAAGTTGGGTGCGCCCTCGTACATCAGGCTGGTGGCGCCGTTCTGCAGCGGTCCGTAAACGATGTAGCTGTGCCCGGTAACCCAGCCGATGTCGGCGGTGCACCAGTAAGTGTCTTCTTCCTTGAGATCGAACACCCATTTTGTGGTCAGATAAGTGCCGACGGAATACCCGCCCGTGGTGTGCACCACGCCTTTCGGCTTGCCGGTGGTTCCGGAGGTGTAAAGGATGTAAAGGGGATGTTCGGCATCGAGCGGCTCGGCTGGGCAATCATCGGAGACGGATTCCATCAGTTCATGCCACCAGTGATCGCGTCCGGGCCGCATGCTGATCGGCGAACCGGTGCGTTTGTAAACAATCACGTGCTTCACTGACGGACAGGATTTCAGCGCCTCTTCTACTGCCGGAAATAATTTCACCTCAGCGCCACGACGGAACGAGCCATCCTGAGTAACGACAGCCACGGCCTGGGAGTCGTGAATGCGGTCCACCAGCGCATGGGAGGAGAATCCACCGAAGACCACGGTGTGCGGGGCGCCGATGCGGGCACAGGCCAGCATGGCGATGGGCAACTCCGGAGTCATACCCATGTAAATGGCCACCCTGTCGCCTTTTCCGACTCCGAGCGATTTCAGGACGTTGGCGAACATCTGCACTTCGCGATGCAGTTGCTGGTAAGTCAGGATGCGGACTTCGCCGGGCTCGCTCTCCCAGATCAACGCGGCCTTGTTCTTCCGGAACGTTTGCACATGGCGGTCGAGACAGTTGTAAGAGATATTGAGCTGGCCGCCGGCAAACCACTTGGCCCAGGGATGGTTCCATTCCAGAACCTTGTCCCACTTCTTGAACCAGTGCAGATCGTTGGCAATGCCACCCCAGAATTTTTCCGGTTGCTCGACCGATTCACGGTAGATGCGTTCGTAGTCTTCCAGGCTCTTGATGTGCGCCTGCTGACGAAAGGGCTCAGGGCATTCGAACTTGCGATCCTCGTGCAGGATGGACTCGATATTGCTGCGGGCATCGGTCGGGGCGGGCTTCTCGGGCATGCTGGTCCTCGTGTTATTGGACTACTGAAAAGCGCATTGCAGATTCTACAAGGGCGGGCGCGGAATGTCTGCACGAACCAGCCCTCGTGAACGACGCCGTCGTGAGCTAGCGAAGTTATTACAAATCCGTTCCACGGCGCTTGTAAGATCCTCGTTTTCGGAACTAAGATCAGCGTGGAGCTAAACCACCGGCAAACAGCGAAGAGTGCTGGCATGCGCAAAGTAAGATCGCGGATCGCTTTCACCCTGACCCTAGTCGCGATGACCTGGACGGCCCCGAGCCAGCAGGTCAAGCGATCCATTGGAAGCGACGCACCTCGAATCCAGCGTGGAGCACCGGCCGATCCAACCACCCTTGCGACGCGACAGCGATTATTAGAGATGTTTGCCCGGGCATACTTCCCAGGACGAACCGGCCAACTCCTGATCGTGCCGCGCGAAGGCGACTTCATCACACGGGCTGACGTGGCGTACATGCATGGTTCGCCGTGGACGTATGACGTAGCGATTCCGCTGATGTTTGCGGGTCCCGCCGTAAGAGCAGGAAGATACTCGGCTCCGGCCGTGCAGCAGGACGTTGCGCCAACCCTTGCGGCTGCGCTTGGCGTGCAGATGCCCCCCACAACGACCGGCCGTGTATTACCGGTTTTACGCACGGGTTTTGCTCGACCACGAGTAATCATGCTGCTCGTCCTGGATGGCATGCGCCAGGATTATTTCGATCGCTACGCCGCGTCCATGCCAACGCTCACCGCCCTGCGCCAGCGTAGTGCCTGGTTCACTCAGGCGCGGGTTAACTTTCTTCCGACCAACACAGCCGTTGGGCACTCGACGCTCTCGACCGGGACTGATCCTCGCGTGCACGGAATCACAGGGGTCAGCGTGTTCGAGCGCACGCAGCGCAGACGCCACGATTTTTTCGCTGGAGGAACGCCACAAGATCTCTTGGTAGCGACGCTGGCTGACGTCTGGCAGCTGGCGACGACTGGTCGCGCGATCATATTGGCACAGGGCAGCATCGGCCGAGCGGCGACGCCGCTCGCAGGGCATGGCGCGTGTCAGTTGAATGGAGCGCCAGTGGTTCTCGCAAGCTACGATCAGGAGACGGGCAACTGGACCACAAACCCCAACTGTTTCCGGCTGCCGGCCTATCTGAAGGACCGCAATGCAAAAACACTGTGGCCGGCGAGCGGGGAGTGGATGGGTCACAAGATCGACTCGGCCGAGGCGGTGCGATATTCGGCTTTGTTTCCAGCATTCGAAGCCGATGCGATGGCCGCGATGATCGAGCGAGAGCCGCTGGGCGAAGACAACGTTCCGGATCTCATTCTGCTGAACTACAAGGGCGCGGATTTCGTGGGCCACAAGTACGGTCCGGATTCGGACGAACTGCGCGTCACGCTCGGCGAGATGGATCGTCAGTTGAAGCGGATGCTGAGTGTGTTAGAAGCCAAGGTTGGCAAGGACTATCTCCTTGCGGTGACCGCGGACCATGGCATGCCATCGGAACCATCGTCGCCGGATCGCCGGCACCTTGCACCATCGATCGTAGACCTGCTGCATGAGAAGTTTGATCCAGGGGCGAAGCAGCTGATTACGTCCTTCGAGCCGGAAAACGGCCAGATCTTCGTCGATGAGGACCGGCTGTCGTATCTTGGTCTGACCTTGCGTGACCTGGCTCATTTCCTCGAAGCACAGCCGTTCCTTTTTGCGGTGTTCACAAACGACGATGTGCGCTCAGCCGCTAACGCGCTGAAGCCTGCGACGCCGACGCCAAGGTACTCCAAGCACAAATAGACTCGGCCTGACCACGTGTCGCAACCGAGCGCGGGCAGTTCCCCTGTCACCAGTTCGCACGGTTTCACCCCGACAGGCTTGTTCGCGCCCGCACCAGCTCAACACGAGCGCTAGTGATCCGGAATACCCAGAAATCGGTCCTGGTATTTCTTTTCGGGCAGCAGGCAGGTTTCGTATTGCCCGAAGATATGGTAGCGATGGCGGGCCACGACGTTGTATCCCCAGTCGCGCAATGGTTTGGGAAAGATGCGTAGGGCAACTGAGACGGCACGCCACAAGCCACCCAGCTCGTATAGCACGAAAATCAGGGCGTCGGAGCGGACCGTGAGCCGTTCACCATCTTCTTGGACGACATAGAGTGTGTTCAGATCCTGGGGATCAAGGCCGTGAGGTTTCAGGATTCGAGCGGCATAGGCACTCTGCAGCGAGGCGAAGCGGAAGTGCGCTTGAGGATCGTGAATGAGGACAAACCGCACCAAGCGGTTACAGAGGCCGCAAATGCCGTCGTAGAGAAGGAGCGGGTTAGCGGGAGTTGGCATAGCGGCAGCGGTCTTGCCCGACGGGTATTCTTTCGCCCTTTCAGGGCTATGTCATCTCCCGCGTTCACCCGGGGTTTGCGCCCTGGGCTGTAATCTTGGGCCGCGGGGCTACGCAGTGCACATTTGCCAGTCAGCGAGGCACGTCGGATTTGCGCTGCAATTCAGGGACGTATTCGGCGACATTTCCCTTCTCCAGCAAGTAATTGCCCGGGCCCTGCTGGCCGCGAACGGTGCGGGCAAACTCGGCCACGAAGAAGCCGGCGCGCAGAGCTTCAGTGAAAGCCCACCTGGTGGCTTCGCGCCACTCGCGCGCCAGGCCGGGATCTTTGCGCTCGACCATCAGGATGTCGCTGGGAATCTGGATGGCAATGCGCTGGCGCGCCAGCGCGGCGGTCAGGTCATGGCGCAGCGGCTTGCCATCGCCGTTGAACTGGACCAGCGGTTCCAGCCGGGAAAAGGCGTCGAGGACCTCGGGCCGGTAGTCCTTGCCCTGCAGGCGGTCGCGGACGCGGCGGCTGGCCAGCGGCCACCTCACCCACAAACGATCGGTGCCGTTCTGGTGCAGGACGCTGGAAGTTTCCGGTCCGTAGAAATCGATCTTGTAGATATCCGACACTACGCCAAGCTTGCCAAAATTGAGGTGCGCATTGCGGCTCTGTAAGGGATCAAAAGTCCAGGTCATTTCGGGTACGCGCATGGCCAGGGCGCGTTCGCGTTGGGCGAGCTTCAGTTTGTGCCCCAGGTCGAGGTTGCGGTAGGGCTCACGAACCGCCAGCATGTGAGAGTGCAGGGTGAGGTGTCCGGCGTCCATGGCCAGGAAACCGAAGGCGAATCCGGCCAGCTTCGGGCCATCGAAGGCGCCCAGCCAGACGCTACCCGCTTCCCTGGTCGCAATCATCAGGGCCAGGGGCATGACGTCGCGGTCGGCGAGTTCCCACACTTCCTGTTCGAGAGCTTCGACCTGTTGCAGGTCGGCGATGGTTTGGAGATCGCGGATGATGATCGGCTTTTGCGGGAAGTCAGCCATGGCCGGTGAAGGCGTCCAATAATACGCGAGGCGGATGGTTGGTGTCAGCCTGCGCGCGCTTCTTTACCGCTGGCTGCCGGATTGATACCAACTGCAGAAGCTTGTCCGGAGGGCGGGCGGGACGCCCCCCGACAGCCGGCGGGACGCCGGCGCTACTTAACCCTGGACGCGGGTGGACTTTCCGCTCCAGAAAGTTTCGCGGAGCTGGCGTTTCAGCATTTTTCCCGTGCCGGTCTTGGGGAGCGGGCCTTCTACAAACTGTACGACGCGAGGCATCTTGAATTTCGCAATGCGCGGCTTGAGAAAGTGGAGCAATTGCTCCTGGTCCAGCTGCTGGTCGGGTTTCAACACGATGATGGCGACCGGGATCTCACCCCAGCGCGGGTCGGGGGCCGACACTACAGCGCATTCGAGGACAGCGGGGTGGGCGAAGATGGCTTTTTCTACTTCGATGGACGAGATATTTTCGCCGCCGCTGATGATGATGTCTTTCTTGCGATCGACGATGTGGATGTAGTTCTCGTCATCCCAGACCGCCATATCACCGGTGTGCAGCCACCCGTTGGTGATGGCAGCTTTGGTGGCGTCGGACTCGCGGTAGTAGCCGTCCATTACGTTGTCGCTGCGGACGACAACTTCGCCCACGGTTTCCATGTCGCGGGGTACGTCGAGCATTTGCGCATCCATCACGTGCACTTCGGAGCCGACCAGGGGCCAGCCCGCAGCAGCAAGGTGGTTGAGCCGGTCGCTCTCATCGGCGTAGGTCACGGTGCCCTTGGTCTGGGCAGTAGTAATCACGGGAGCAGTTTCAGTGAGACCGTAGCCGGAACACACTTCACAGTGGAACGCCTGCTCCAGGCGGGCAATCAACTCGGGCGAGGAGGCAGCGCCGCCGGTCATGATCCTGGTCATGCTGGAAAGGTCGAAGTTGCCGAGCTCGGAACAATTGAGCAGGGCGTTAGCCATGGTGGGAACCAGCGTCATGGCGGTGGCTCTTTCCTCCTGAATGAGGCGGAAGACTGCGATGGGCTCGAAACGGCGGACCATGACGTGTTTAGCCCCGTTCATGGTGATGCTCTGGGGACGTCCCCAGCCGTTGGCGTGGAACAAGGGAATGGTGTGCAGCTCGACGTCAGTGTCTCTACATGGAAAGGACGCGAGCAGCGCCAGGGCGTGCACGTAAAGAGTGCGGTGCGACAGCATGACGCCCTTGGGCGTTCCGGTGCTGCCGCTGGTGTAGAACAGTTCGGCGATTTCATTTTCGTCGAAGGAGAAAATATCGGGGCGCGGGATGCGGTCGCGAGCCAGCAGGTCTTCCAGAAGCAGGTCGGCCTGGGGGACGGGGCGGTCGATGGCGACATAGCGACGGATGCTGGGGCACGCTTTGCGTAACTCATCGACCAGCGGAGCAAAATCGCTCTCGAACACCAGCATGCCGGCGCCGGCGTGATTAAGGATGGCGGTAAGTTCGGCGGGCTGCAGTCGGACGTTGAGCGGCATGGAGATGGCGTGAACCAGAGGCGGTCCGTAATAACCCTCAAGCAGTTGATGGTTGTTGAAGCTGAGATAAGCGACGCGGTCGCCGGGGCGGATGCCTTCTGAAATTAACCCGGCGGCCAGACGTTCGCAACGCTGTCCGAACTGGGCGTAGGTGAATGAACTGGGGCCTGAGATTACGCCAGTCTTTTTTCCGTAGAGATCAACAGCCCGGTAAAGGCACCGGATGGGTGTGAGTGGCACGTTCATGGTCAGCCCTGGAAGTCCCCTGGGTTTCAGCAATCCCGGTGGGCATGATACACGAGGTGCATCGCAAGCGGCATGGCACATTGTGATGGATTGGGTCTGTCCCAGAGAGGCAGTGGAGTTCGTAAGATACGCGTGGGATCGCCCCTTTGGATTTTCAGGGAGGTCTGGCTGGGCACGAGCGGGACGCTCGCGCCTACATCCATCTTACTCCAGCAGGTCGGGTTGTTCCCGCACGATGCGCGCCCATAGCGGTTGGAACTGGAACCAGCCGGCCATGTGCGAACCAATCTGCTGTTGGGTTACGGCCGCGCTGGCCGCATCGATCTTCACCGGTGTGCCGACCGCTTCGGCCAGGAGCTGGGCCTGGCAGCTTCGTTCCATGGTGATGAACCACCATACGGCCTCGTCCACCGTGTGGCCGACCGTCAACAGGCCGTGATTGCGAAGGATGACTGCTTTCTTCTCGCCCAGGGCCTGGGCGATGCGCTCGCCTTCGGAAGTTTCGTAAACCACTCCAGTGAAATCGGCGAACAAAGAATGGTCTTCGTAGAAGGCGCAGGCGTCCTGGGTAATGGGATCGAGCAGACGGCTGAGCGACGACCATGCCTTTCCGTGCAACGAATGGGCGTGAGCGGCGGCCACGACATCGGGACGGGCGGCGTGGACCTGAGAGTGAATCGCGAAGGCGGCGCCATTGACTGGATACTTGCCTTCCACCACCTCGCCGCGGTCGTTTACGAGAATAAGGTCGGAGGCGCGAATCTGCCCGAAGTGCATGCCGAAAGGGTTGACCCAGAAATGATCGAGGCGCTCGGGATCGCGGGCGGTGATGTGTCCGGCCACCCCCTCATCGAATCCAAAGAGCGAGAACAAGCGGAAGGCCCCAGCCAGGCGTTGCTTGCGGTGCCGGCGTTCCTCATCCAGCGTGGCAAAGCGGGGGACTCCGGGCAGGTTGAGAGGGTTCTGAGTGGCAACGGCCATGGACGCCTCCTGCAATACGGCGACAACTATAACGCCGCCGCGCGTACGCCCGCAACGCGCTGCTTAACGATAGTAGCGGACTACCCATTCAGCCACGCAAACTGGCTTTTCCCGGGCCTGGCCATCCTCGCCCTGACTCTCCACGACGACGGAAAAGACGGCTTCACGGGCGTTGCCGACATCCTTTAGCGACTGCAGGGTGAAGCGGGCGCGAATTTTTGAACCTGCAGGAACCGGGCCCGGGAAACGCACCCGGTCCAAACCGTAGTTTACGGTCATGGACGCGCCGTGCTGAATCTCGAAGGCCTGGCGTGACAGATGGCTAAGCAGAGAAATCGTAAGAAAGCCGTGGGCGATAGTGGCGGCGTAAGGCGATTCCCGTTGAGCACGATCGGAATCGAGGTGGATCCACTGGCGGTCCCCTGTGACCTCGGCAAACTGGCGGATGCGCTCCTGAGTGATTTCAAACCAGTCAGTGGTGGCGATTTCGCGTCCCACGAAGTCGTTGAGGGCGTCGAGATTTTCGAATGTTACGGGCGGCATCGGGACCTGAAGGCGTACCTATATTACTGCCAGTGTAGGTCGGACACCCCCTGTCCGACGCCTTTGACTTTGTGTTGTTATTCTTCTGGGCGGAGGTATCCGCGTGGCATCTGTGGTGTGCTGTTGGGCGATTAGTGGCGAGCAAGTTTCACTTTGTCAGTTGCTGGTTCTCAGTTCTCAGTGCGCTCGAAAAGGCCGGCTGCGCCCTGACCACCTCCTACGCACATGGTTACGATGCCGTAGCGCGAGTTACGGCGTTTCATTTCGTTGGCCAGCGTTCCCACCAGGCGTGAGCCAGTCATGCCGAAAGGATGGCCGATGGAGATGGAACCGCCGTTCACGTTGAGCTTGTCCATGGGAATGCCAAGACGGTCGCGGCAGTAGATTACCTGCACCGCGAAAGCTTCATTGAGTTCCCATAAATCAATGTCTTCAATTTTCAAGCCTTGGCGTTGCAACAGTTTGGGTACGGCGAAAACTGGACCGATGCCCATTTCGTCCGGTTCGCAGCCCGCGACCTGGAAGCCGCGGAAAATCAATGCGTACGGAATGCCCAGTTGGTCGGCGCGATGACGGGACATGAGGAGAGTGGCGGAAGCTCCGTCGGAAAGTTGGGAGGAATTCCCTGCCGTTACCGAGCCCTGTCCGCTGTGGGGATCGAAGTGGGGCTTGAGCGCCAGCAATGCTTCGAGCGTGGTATCGGGACGGTTGCACTCGTCGCGGTCACAGCAGACTTCTTCAGTGCCGATTACCGCCCCGGTTTTTTTGTCTAGCACTGCTTTCGTGACTTTCATGGGAGCGATTTCGGCGGCAAAGAAGCCTTCCTGCTGGGCGCGGGCGGTGCGTTGCTGGCTGATCAGGGAATACTCATCCTGGGCCTGGCGGCTGATCTGGTAACGCTTGGCAACGACCTCTGCGGTTTCGCCCATCACCATGTAGAGGCCGGGATATTCCTGCTTGACCGCGGGGCTGGGATCGTTATCGCGGACGATGAGGCTGATCGTTTCAACGCCTCCCCCGATGGCGGCGTCAGCGCCTTCACTTACGATCTGATGAGCTGCCATCGCGACGGCCTGCAGACCGGAAGAGCAGAAACGGTTCACGGTGATAGCAGCGGTGGAAACCGGGAGGCCGGCGCGCAAGGCTGACACACGCGCAATGTTGTGGCCCTGCACTCCGTGGGGCTGGCCGCAGCCCAGAATCACGTCTTCGATTTCCTTGGGATCGAGTTGCGGTGTTTTGCGCAGGACATCCCTGATGCAATGGGCGGCGAGGTCCTCGGGCCGCGTCATGTTGAAGGAGCCGCGGAACGATTTGGCAAGGCCGGTGCGCGAGCTGGCTACTACGACGGCATCTCTCATCTGGTCGTTGGCCCTTGGTCGTTGGTCGTTGGCGTCAACCTATTGTTTCTCGAAATCGGCGAAGGTGCGGCCTTCGGCGGCCAATTTTTTCAGCAGCGGGGCGGGCTCCCAGAGCTCGCCATGAATGCGCTGAAACCCGGTGATGCGGTCATAAACTTTTTTCAGTCCCACTGTGTCGGCGTACCACATGGGGCCGCCGCGATAAGCCGGGAAGCCGTAGCCGTTGATATAGATGATGTCGATATCGACGGCGCGGGCGGCATAGCCTTCTTCAAGAATGCGGGCGCCCTCATTGATCAGGGCGTAGATGCAGCGATCGACGATCTCATCGGCCGGAACCTGGCGCTGCCGGATGCCAGCTTCGGCGGACCACTTCTTGGTCAACGCCCCAACCTCGGGGTCGGGCGACGGGCGGCGATTCTCGTCATATTTGTACCAGCCCGCGCCGGTCTTCTGGCCGAAGCGGCCCATCTCGCACAGATGGTCAGCCGCGAAGGCCTGCCGGATCCCTGGCTTCTCCAGATGGCGATATTCCTTGCGGATGCGCCAGCCCACGTCGAGTCCGGCCAGGTCGTTGGTGGCGAGCGGGCCCATGGCCATGCCGAAGTCGTAGAGCGCCTGGTCCACCGCTTCCACGCTGGCACCCTCTTCCACCAAAAAAACCGCTTCACGGACATAGGGATGGAACATGCGATTGCCCACGAAGCCGCGGCAGTTGCCGACCAGCACGCCAATCTTTCCCAGCTTTTTCGAAAGCTGCATGCAGGTGGCGATTACTTCCTTGCTGCTGGCTTTGCCTCGCACGATTTCGAGGAGGCGCATGACGTTGGCCGGACTGAAGAAGTGTGTGCCAATGACGGAAGCGGGCCGGGAAGTGGCGGACGCAATCTCGTCGATATTCAGGGTTGATGTGTTGCTGGCAAGGATTGCTCCTGGCTTGCACACGCGATCCAGTTCGGCGAAGACTTCCCTCTTCAGCGCCAGGCCTTCGAAGACGGCCTCGATGACGATGTCGGCCTGGGCGAAATCAGTGTAATCCAGAGTGGGTTTAATCAGCTTCAAGCGGTCGTCAACCGCTGCCTGGGTGAAGCGTCCGCGCTGCACGGACACAGCGTAATTCTTGCGAATGTTGGCCAGCCCGCGGTCGAGGGCGGCCTGGTCGGCTTCCTTGAGCACAACCGGAATTCCGGCGTTGGCAAATACCATGGCGATGCCGCCGCCCATGGTCCCGGCGCCAACCACGGCAGCGGAGTTGATAGGGAGTATCGGAGTTTCTTTCGGGATATCCGGAACCTTGGCCACTTCACGCTCGCCGAAAAACACGTGGATGAGCGCCTTCGACTGGTCGGAGTAGAGGCAGTCGATGAACAGCCTGGCTTCGACCTCGCATCCTTTCTCGAAAGGGAGCCGGGTGGCAGCCTCGATGGCCTCAATGGCGGCAAGAGGAGCGATCAGATTGCGTTGCTTCTTGCGCGCGGCGTCGCGGGCAGCAGCAAAGATTGGAGCGTTTTGCTCAGGTGTGCCCAGTTTCTGATTGCGTTCGCGAGTTTTGGGGGCGGGCTTTCCTGCGATCTCCCGCGCGAAAGCGATAGCACCTGGCAGCAGGTCACCGTCAATCAATTGATCGACGATGCCGGCGTTCAGCGCATCCGGCGCTTTGACCGGATTGCCATCGGTGCACATCTCAACCGCTTTGGCGACGCCGGCCAGGCGAGGCAGGCGTTGCGTACCTCCCGCTCCCGGAATGAGGCCGAGTTTCACTTCCGGCTGTCCGACTTGCGCGCCGGGGACGGCGACGCGATAGTGGCCAGACATGGCCACTTCCAGGCCGCCGCCGAAGGCGGTGCCGTGAATCGCCATTACCACGGGCTTGGAGCAGTTTTCTATTTTCAGCAAAAGCGGGAGCAAGCCGGGGCCGGTCTTTGCCTTGCCCGAAGTCATTTTTGTGAATTCTTTTATGTCAGCGCCCGCGATAAAAGTGCGGCCGCCCCCAATCACCACCGCTGCGCGTACGGTCCCATCTTCGTTGATCTGATCGATGGCTGCGGAAATTCCCTCCGGCACGCCGGGGCTGATGGCATTCACCGGCGGATTATTTATCGTGACGATGGCGATGTCGCCGTCTTTCGTGAGTTGGATCATGTCGCTCATTGAAATACTTGCCCTCCTGGGGGGACGGTTAGATTGTAGCCGTGATCGAGGATGCGGAGGAGACAATGCATGAGTTATCCTGCGGCTGAAACCGGAGCGGCCAGAGTAAGTCAATTCTTGCACCGCTTCATCGGTCGGTAGGGGTCCTTCGACTCGGTGGCTGCTTCGCAAGCGAAGCCGCCACTGCGCTCAAGATGACAGGGGGAAGAGGGTGGTGATACCTTCTTATTCCCGCTATGGCAAGCACCTCTCCGAGGCTATCCGCACTAGAGCCAAAACGACAATCTTTCTTCGCCCATGGCATGGGAATAATTCTCGTCATTGCCCTGGCCAAACTGTTCTTCCATTGTTACTTCAACAATCGCTATGGGTACTTCCGCGACGAGTTTGATTACATGGCCTGCGGAGATCATCTGGCCTGGGGCTATGTGGACCAACCCCCGCTGATTCCCTTCCTGATTCACGTTTCTCGCGCGGTGCTGGGAGACTCGCTGCGCAGCATACGTTTTATCCCGGCGCTGGCGTCTTCCCTTCTGGTGGTCCAGACGGCGGTGCTGGCCCGCGAATTTTGCGGACGGCGATTTGCCCTTCTGCTGAGCGCGGTGACGGTCGTCGTCGCGCCGCAGTATCTGTCCAATGGCAGCCTGCTGGGGACCAATTGTCTCGAACCGAACCTGTGGATGGGTTGCGCCTATTTCGCGATTCTCGCCATCAAGCGCAACGATCCCCGCTACTGGCTGTGGTTCGGCGTGGTCGCGGGCCTGGGCCTGCAGGAAAAGTATTCGATCGCGCTGTTCGGCTTTGGCATCGTAGTCGGCCAGCTGCTCACCGAGCAACGCCGCGTTTTCGCCGACAAATGGATCTGGCTGGGCGGAATGGCCGCGTTCCTCATTTTCCTGCCCAATTTGCTCTGGAACATTCACTACGACTGGCCGTTTGTGCAGTTGATGCGAGGCATCAGGGCTGAGGGCCGTGATGTGGTGCTGCCGCTGTTGCCGTACTTCTTTCAGCAGACGCTGCTCGTACTTCCTTTAACCGCGCCCATCTGGATCACCGGGCTGATCGCACTCTTTTGTTCGCGACAGTTGAAGGTCTATCGCGTTCTGGGCTGGAGTTATGTGGTCTGCTTCGTCGTCTTCTTCGTTCTACATGGGAAGAGTTATTATCTGGCTCCCATCTATCCCATGCTCCTGGCGGCGGGGGCAGTGACGATCGAGAACGCAATCGAACGGCCGCGGCTTACCTGGATGAAACCGGTAATCGTGGTTTTGCTGCTGGCAGCCGGAGCGCACTTGGCCCCGGTGGTGGTGCCGGTGCTGTCTCCCGAGCGATTCATTGCTTACATGAAATACCTGCCGATGAAATTGCCAGTGATGGAACACGGTCATGAGCGGTCACCCCTGCCGCAGTGGTACTCCGACCAGTTCGGATGGGAAGAGATCGTGGCGGAAACCGCGCAGGCCTGGAACCGTTTGAGTCCGGGGGAGCGCGGGGATTGCGGCATCTTTGCCCAGGATTACGGCCAGGCCGGCGCCATCGATTTCCTGGGCCGCCGCTATGGCCTGCCGCCGGCCCTGAGCGGACATCAAACCTACTTCCTGTGGGGGCCGCGAGGATATTCAGGGAATTGCATGATTGTGCTCGATGACCGCAAGGAAACACTCGAGCGGCTCTGGAACAACGTCGAGTACGTGGGCACGTCGGAGGACAATCCTTATGCGCTGGAAAAAAACATCGATGTCTTCATCTGCAAGGGGGCGAAATTCGGTACCCTGGCGCAGCTGTGGCCGAAGCTGAAGCACTGGCGCTGAGGGAACATCTCTCACGCTGTCTCTCCACAAACCGGAGAAACGAGGTTGGGGCATTCTGGTTTTCACTGACCTTCGGCCAAGCCTGAGCCTTACCTCGGCTCCTACAGTTACAATAGTTGGTTCGAGTTCATGACTGCTTCTGCCATCCGGCCCACCCTGTCTCTCCAAAAAACGGAGAGACGAGGGTGGGGCACCCGGGTGCGGTTCGAGGAATCGATCATGCCTAAAGCTGTTTCCGACGAAATACCCGCTGTCCCGCTGACCATTGAGGGTTACAGCGTTCTGCATCAGATGATGCGAGTTCGGTGGGCGGCGTGGAGGCAACTGGCGGCGGCGGACAAGGGTGCGGTCGTCGATGAGGCCGCGGGCGTTCTGGCCGGGATGGAGCAGAATTCCGGTGGACCTTCCGCGCTGTTTTCTTTGCTGGGCCACAAGGCCGATCTGATGTTCGTGCACTTCCGGCGTTCGTTTGACGAACTGAACTCGGTGGAGTTGCGGTTGGCGCAACTGCGGTTGGCTGATTTCCTTGAGCCTACTACTTCTTATCTTTCAGTCATCGAACTGGGGTTGTACGAATCCACGATCAAGGCCTATCAGGATTTGAAAGAGCGCGGCATTGAAGCGCACTCGGAACCGTGGAAGCGGGAGATTGCGGAGGTGCTGGCGCGGCAGAAGGAGGCCATGCATCCGCGTTTGTTTCCGGAGATGCCGCCACACCGGTACATTTCGTTTTATCCCATGGACCGGCGGCGGGGCGAGGCCAGGAACTGGTATAGCCTGCCCATTGAAGAACGGGCGCGGCAGATGAACGAGCATGGATTGATTGGAAGGCGCTATGCCGGAGAAGTGCGGCAGATCATTACCGGGTCGATTGGCTTCGACGACTGGGAGTGGGGTGTGGACCTGTTCGCAAACGATCCACTGGTGTTCAAGAAGCTGATCTACGAAATGCGATTTGATGAAGTGAGCGCGGTGTATGCGCTGTTTGGGCAGTTCTATCTGGGCGTTCGCGTTCCGGCTGCGGGATTGGGGAAAGTGCTGGGCGGAGAGCTGCCGGCTGCATAGAGAAAAGATCTTGACCGCAAAGGACGCTAAGAAAGCCGCAAAGGGCGCAAAGAAAGGCCCTTCGCGACCTTTGCGGTTTCCTTTGCGACCTTTGCGATAGTCTTTTGGGGTATCGGAGCAGACATGGCAACCCTTGGCCTGATTGAGTACAAAGATGCGAGTGCGGAAGTGCGGGCGGTTTATGACGACATCATGGCGACCCGCAAGACTGACTGGATCAATAATTTCTGGAAGGCGATCGCGCATGATCCGGCGACCCTGAAACGCACATGGGAGGACGTCAAGCAGATCATGGGACCGGGTGCGCTTGACCCGCTGACCAAAGAATTGGTTTACCTGGCGGTGAGCGTGAGCAATCAATGCGGGTATTGCATTGCGTCGCACACCGCCGGGGCCCGCGGCAAAGGCATGACTGACGCCATGTTCCAGGAACTCATGGCGGTGACCGGCATGGCGAACGAGACCAATCGGCTGGTGGCGGGATATCAGGTCGAGCTTGACGACAGGTTCAAGGTCTAGGAGATCACGTGGCGCATGAACTAACGACTTCCTACCTGCGGGACTCGCTCTCCCTGTTCCGCTATTACAAGAAGCTGACTGAGCGAGCCATGGAGCAGGTAAGCGACGAACAATTGACGGTTGCGCTTGACGGCGAGATGAACTCCATCGCGATTATCGTCAAACATCTTGTAGGCAACATGCGATCGCGCTGGACCGACTTCCTGAGCAGTGACGGCGAGAAAGCCGACCGCAAGCGCGACACCGAGTTTGAGGACCCGCCGGCCACCAGGGTAGCGCTGATGGGGCTGTGGGAGGAGGGGTGGGGGTATGTGTTCTCAGCGCTCGAACCTTTGTCGGATGCGGACATTGAGCGCACGGTCTTGATCCGGGGCGAGCCGCACTCGGTCATGCAGGCCATCAACCGTCAGGTTGCGCACTATTCTTATCATTGCGGGCAGATCGTATTTCTGGCCAAGCATCTGCAATCCGCGAAGTGGAAAGCGCTCACGGTGCCGCGCGGCAAGTCGGAAGAGTTCAACCAAAAAGTCGTGGCCAAGGAAATCAGCCAGCGCTAGGAAAAGGCGGACCTCGGGCGTCGAACGTTGGCCTGGCTTTGCCGCCATCCCGGCGTCCTCGCCGCCGCGCCGAGGGCGGGACGCCCTCGGGACAGCCGGCAAGATGCCGGCGCTACCTTTTGGCTCGCGGTCTCTTTCTTGCTTTGGGGAATTTGTGCTCGTGCAGGGTCATATCAACTTTCCGGCCTCGGAAAGTGACTCCTTCGGCCTCCAGGCGGAAGCGCTGCTCGAAGGCATAATCTCCGCGGAGTTTTATAGCGCCT
Organism: Terriglobales bacterium; assembly: GCA_035298145.1. Taxonomy (GTDB): domain Bacteria; phylum Acidobacteriota; class Terriglobia; order Terriglobales; family Acidobacteriaceae; genus JAIQFF01. Next base: position 21,419 of record DATGYF010000094.1, read on the forward strand.
CCGGCGCCTAGGACACGCTGCCAGGGAAGGCCAACGGCGCTACGGAGAGCGGCCACCACCTGGCGGGCGGCTCCGGGAAAGCCGGCGGCTCTCGCGACGGCGCCGTAGGTGGAGACCTTACCTGGGGGAATCTTGCGAATCGCAGCGACGATTTCCTTCTGCATGAATATTTCGAGCGCCCCGCTGTGCCTCCTGCATATTTTCCTGGACTGAAAATAACATAACGCGCTTTGACTGGCAGTCAAACAACTTCTACCCGTCCCCCTCTCCGTTCGGTTTCCACATCTCGCAAGACATCCAAACAGACGACTTTACTTTTAGCTCGAGAGGAAAAATATGACACGTTTATTCCGACTGCTTCCGTTGGGCCTTTTATTGATTGCGGCAAATGTATTTCTTGTGGGTTGCGGGTCAGACGAAGAGTCCCGGGTGCGGGTGGTGCACGCTTCGCCCGACGCACCGAATGTGGATGTGTTGGTAGACGGCAAATCGGTCCTGACCAATGTTCCGTTCGGAACAGCTTCCGACTACCTCACAGTGAAGGCCGGGGCTCGCCAGATTGAAGTACGCGCGACCGGAACGAGTCAGGATGTGATCAACGCAAAACCAGACTTTGCTTCAAAGAAGGACTACACCATTCTGGCGGAAGACTTCGTAGCCAACATCATGCCGCAGGTGCTAATCGACAACAATTCGGCGCCTGACTCCGGAAAAGTGAGGGTTCGGGTGGTGCACGGGGCACCGAGTGCCGGCCCGGTGGACGTGTATGTTGTCGCTCCGGGCAGCGATATCAGCATTCAGACTCCGACGATTTCAAATCTGGGCTTTAAGTCGGTCACGGACTACCTGAGTGTGCCTGCGGGAAGTTACGAAGTGTTCGTTACTCCGACCGGCACGAAGACGGTCGCCATCAGCACCGGGACGATCGCTCTTGCGGCTGGCCAGGTGCGAACGGCGGTGGCTCTGGATGCGGCCGGCGGCGGGACTCCCCTGACGGCAATTCTGCTGGCCGACTTAAACTAGAATCCTCCGGGCCCAGACGTCAAATAGGATCAGAGAGCGATCCAGCCTGTGCGGATGAGCCATAGCGAACCGGTCGAGATCAGGAGCCAGAGGATCACTCCGAGGAGCATGGGACGATGTCCCACTTTCTTCAGAGTGGCGACTGAAATACCACTGCCGATCAGATAGAGGGTGGCGGTGAGGCCGATTTTCGCGGCATGCGATAGAAGCCTGTAGGCGGGCGCTCCAGCGGGCAGGTAGGTGTTGCAGACGGCGGCCAGGCCGAACAGGGCGATGAACCATGGCCACTGGATTTTTGCCCTGGCATGCTTGATCAGCGCGGCGCCGAGCGACATGGGGACGATCCACAGAGCCCGCGCCAGCTTTACGGTCGTGCCCACTGCCAGAGCGACGGCTCCGTATTTCGCGGCGGCGCCGACTACTGAACTGGTGTCATGAATGGCGAGCGCAGCCCAGAGACCGAACTGGGTCTCGCTGAGATGCAGCGCCGCACCAATGGCGGGGAAAGTTAGCAGGGCAACGGAATTGAGAACAAACACCGTGCCCAGGGAGATGGCCATCTGTTCGTCGCTGGCGCCGGTGATGGGGCCGACGGCGGCGATGGCACTGCCGCCGCAAATGGCGGTGCCCGTCGAGATCAGAAAAGCTGGCGTACGCTGCATTCTCAGCATCGCGCCCAACGTCATGCCGACCACCATGGTGAAGCTGATGCCCATGACGGTGTAAACGAACCCGCTGCGTCCGGCACGGACCACGTCGTGCAGGTTCATGCCGAATCCCAGTCCGACTACCGAAGCCTGTAACAGATAGCGGGAGAGCTTTTTTGCGCTCTTGTCGAAGGGATGGGGGAGGGCAAAGCCGAAAACCAGACCCAAAGCGAGGGCCACTGGAGGCGATACAAATCCGCTGGCGGCAATCGCGAGGCCCAGGATAAAGACGGCTTTGGCAATCATGCTGACGGGCGCAAATGCGGGAGCGGGAGAAAGCGCAAAGTTCCTCGACTGGCGTTGCCGCGCGAGTGCGCGACTGCGCCTGCGCGCGGCATGATTTCAGGGTTATCGGAAATTAGGCGGCCGCGCCTTTTCCGAACGACGCAATGGCCTTCTCCTCGCTGTCGTACACTTCAAACACGGTCAGCAACTTGGTGACTTGCAGCAGATCGCCCACGCGCTGGGTGAGGTTGGCCAACTTCACCGCGCCTCCCGCGTTGTGAGCGGTGGTGTACAGCGCAACCAGCGTTCCCAGCCCGCCGCTATCGATGTAGGTGATGCTGCCCAGATTCAACACAATCTGGCTGTTCTCGCCAATCAGTTTCTTAAGGGTATCGCGGAGCAGTGCCGATTCTTCGCCGAACACGATCCGGCCGCTGCAATCGACGATGGTCACACCTTGCGAAACCCGCGTGTTAAGTTTCAACTGCATGGGACCTCCCTGGTCTGGCCTGAGCCGACCCAGCCCAAAAGCCTATCGCTTGGGCGGATTCTTCGCAAGGGCCCATTTTCGCGGTGGGCCATCGGCCTAGATAACGCGTCCCCCGCGGCTTTGGGAGTGACTTCAGGCGAGGTCAAAAGCTTTGCCGCAAAGGTCGCAAAGAGAACCTGAAGAAAGCTGAGGAGGTTCGGGCGCATCCACCAAACTCCCTGGAATGGACTGCCGCGGGGCGACTACGAAGGTATAATGAGTGATTCTCCTGTCATGAGCTATCAGGT
>DATGYF010000095.1:0-12877 GCA_035298145.1 Terriglobales bacterium
CCCGGGAGATCCAGCCTCCGGTCTGCAAGTGATCACATTAACTACCGACACGGTGCGCCCAGGTCCGTCCGGAGCGCAGGCCACAAGAACGATTCAGGCTCGCGACGCCAATGGCAGTTTCGGAGTAGTTTCCGTGGACACCGCAAGGTCCGACAACATCCACGCCGTTCAGGTCCAAATAGCGCCCGCAAAAAATCCAAAATGAGCCGGCCGCAGCGCGGAAGAAGACACGATTGCTTACTGCCGGCGTAACATTTCCCACACAACTACCCGGCGGTGCTGCGAACCCGGCCATTTGCCGTAATCGCCGTCGTTGCACAATCTAACCCCGAGGTCCGGTGCCGAGGCCGCAAAGCCGGGATCGAGATCCTAAGTCCGATCCATGCGCAGGACCGTCTGCAACAACACATTCGCGCCGTTAGCGCAATCCGGCCAGCGGGTTAGCTCTTTGGGTGAATGGCTGACGCCGGCCACGCTGGGAACGAAAATCATGCCCATGGGCCCGAGGGTAGCGATCACTTGCGCGTCGTGACCGGCGCCGCTGGGTAGGCGCATGGTTTTCAGTTCTAAACCGGCGGCAGCGGCCTCGATCTGTGACTGGACGGCGGGCGTGGCCACTGCCGGCGGATCGTGCTCGACTTTCTTCATCACGATGTCAGTCTTGGTCTCTCGTGCGATTTGCTGGGCTCGTTTCTGAATTTCGTCTCCCAGGCGGGCGATCTTTTCGGGCGAGAGATCTCTCAGTTCGATGGAGTGCTTCACTACGCCGGGCACCACGTTGCGAGCGTTGGGCGACACTTCCAGGTGCCCTACCGTGCCCACCTGCCGCCCGGGGTCGCGGGTGACGATTTCCTGCACCGCTTCGATCAGCTTCGCGGCGGCCAGCAGGGCGTTACGGCGTTCGGGCATGGGCGTGGTTCCGGCATGGTTGGCGAAGCCGTGAATCTCGACCTCGTACTCGTCAATGCAGACTATGCCTTCGACCACTCCGATTGGGATGCCGGCCTTATCGAGAGTGCCACCCTGCTCGATGTGCAGCTCCAGATAACAATGGATGGAGCCGGGGGCCATTCGCGCTTCAGCCAGGTTTATCGGATCGCCGCCAATCTTGCGCAAGTGATCGGCCAGGGGGATACCGTGGTACACCTTCGCCAGGTCCGCTGGCTGCAGGTCGCCGGCGGCGGCACGGCTGCCCATGGTCAGGGCTTCCTCGTTCGACCAGATGACGATCTCAAGCGCATGCCGCGTTGTGACGCCATGTTCTTTCAGGGTACGCACGGTTTCGATGGCGGACATGGAACCCAGGTCGCCGTCGAAGTTGCCTCCGCTGGGGACGGAATCAATATGGGAGCCGACGAGAATCGGCTTGAGCGACCGGTCGCTGCCCTCGCGCCAGCCCAGGATGTTTCCGGCGGCATCAATTCGCGGCTCGGCGCCCGCCGCCCGCATTAACTCCATGGCGTACTTTCGGCCAGCGATATCCGCATCCGAATAGGCCACACGGCTGACGCCGTCGGCGAAGGTGCCGCCAGCGGGGCGTCCGTAAACGCTCAGCCCTTCCAGGCTTTGTCGCAGACGGGCAGCGTCGATGCGCAGTTCGGAAACATCACTTTGAGCGAAGCCCAGGTCAGTTACAGCAGAAGTGACAGACGCGGCGGTCAGTCCGGCGAGCAGTTCGCGACGAGTAATTAGCATGCCGGCGATTGTAGATTAAGAAATGCTCATGACGCCGCTCGGCATGGTTTCCTTTTCGCCAAGTCTGTAGCGCCGGCTGTGAAGGGGGCGTCCCGCCCCCGCGCCGAGCGCAAGATCCCCACGGAACAGCCGCCGGGACGGAGGCGAAACCAAACCCAGGTTGGGCACTGTGCGGGTGCAAAGAAAATTGATGAATGAGGACACCGCACACCCGAATCCTTCGTTGACAAGCGGGTTGGTTTGCCGCACACTCGGACTGTACTGTTACCGCAGTAGCCGGGGGCGGCCGCTACGGTGGTGGTTTGCAACAGGTTGTAAACAATGGTCCCTCTCCCTCCCCTTACCCCAGGCCCTCCCGAACCTACGGGATCACGAGTTGCTGTGCGAACTCGGCCGGAAGTCTCCGAGGAGACCATCCGGCAGTCGGACGCGGCCCTGATTTTCGTCAAGCTGCGGAGGATGATCGCCTCCGACAGTCAGTCCACAGACACCATCCTGGGAACCATCGCGGTAGCGGCCCATTCCCTGACCGGCGCTACCGGGGCGGCCATCGCCATGCCCCGGGACGGTGCCGTGGTCTGCGTGGGCAGAAGCGGCGAAACCGCGCCCGAACTGGGCGACCGGCTCAACGTGGACTCGGGTATCTCCGGCGAATGCCTGCGTACCGGGGTGAGCTTGCGCTGCGATGATGCCAGCCGGGATTTCCACGTCGATGCCGAGGTTTGCCGCCAGATGGGGCTGCAATCCATCGCCGTCGTGCCCTTGCGCGGGCAGCAGGGCAGGGTGGGCGTACTGGAGGCGTTCTCGACCGAGTCCTACGCCTTCACCGAAGACAAGATGGCGCTCCTGGAGCGGCTGGCGGGGCTGGCCGAGGCGGCCTGGGCGCGCGGAGCGGTTACGCAGGCCCAGACCGCGGCCACGAGTCTGGTGCAGCCCGTAGACCTTGAGGAACCCGCAAGCCAGGGCGAGGCCATAGCCGAAGTCCCTGCTCTGGTTGAGCCCCCGCCGGAGCCGGTTGCTGCGGTTGCAGCTGAGGTTCCGCTGGCTGAAGTGCGGGAAGTCTTCGCCAGCGCGCAATTCAAAGATGCCATCGCTCGGAAAAAGTGGCGCCTCGTGGCCATAGCCGCTGCGGTTGTCGTGGGGTTGGCGCTGCTGTCGGTTTATGGCTGGAGGGCATGGTACGAAGCCAGCGTGGCGTCGCGGAGCGGGAAGACCGCCAGCCCCAAGGTAGTTCCCTCCGTCACTGCGAATCCAACCGCTGGGGCGGGACTTCCCGGAACCCCCGACGTTGTCCCGGCAGCGCCACCCGGCAAACTGCCTCCCTCGCATGGCGCAGCAAATGCCGCCACAACTCAGGTTCCCGATGAAGTAATTCGAAGGAAACCCCAGGCAGCGCGATCGGCGGAAAACAGCGCAGCGGGCACAGAGGCCTCATCCACGTCGAACAATGAGGACATTCTGATGGTCGCGGCATCCAGTGCCCCGCCGGTTGATCTCGGCAAGGTCATCGAGGTACCGCCAGTGGTGCCCAAGCTGAGTGTCCCGGTCTCGCAAGGCACTTCCGGGGGCGAACTGATCCATAAGGTGCAACCTGTGTATCCGCCGGAAGCGCGGCGCATGCGAGTGACCGGCAGGGTGGTCATCGACGCCACCGTAAATGTTGAAGGCCAAGTGGACGATCTGAAACTGGTGAGCGGAGATGCGCTGCTGTCAGGGGCAGCGATGGATGCAGTCCGCAAATGGCGTTACAGCCCCTACCTGCTGAACGGCAAACCTATTCAAAGGCAGACCCGGATCACCATTAGCTTTATCGCACCGGAGTAAATTTCAAAGCAGGAAAGTCAGCTGAGGTTTAAGGCGCGGCGCACGGAGCCGCGCTCCTGCTGGATTTTTTCCTGCAGCAGCGTGATGGCATAGATCAACTGCTCGGGACGCGGCGGACAGCCCGGAACATAGACATCGACCGGAATCACCTGGTTCACGCTCTGCACCAGGGCGTAGTTGTTGAACACCCCGCCGGAGGTGGCGCAAGCTCCCATCGAAATCACCCATTTGGGCTCGGGCATCTGTTCCCAGAGCTGGCGGATAACCGGCGCCATTTTGTTGGAGACGCGGCCGGCGATGATGATGAGATCAGACTGGCGCGGCGAGGGGCGAAACACTTCGGCGCCGAAGCGCGCAATATCAAAGCGGGATGCGCCCATCGACATCATCTCGATCGCGCAACAGGCCAGGCCGAACGTCAGCGGCCAGATGGAATTCTTGCGCATCCAGTTGACTGCCGAATCGAGCGTGGTCAGCACCACGCCTTCCGGCGTCGGGTTCCCGAAAGTGAGTTCCTTGACGACCTTCTTGCCGTTCTCGGTGGTGGTGTAAGGGCCGAAGCTGAGTCCGTCTGACATGACAGCTTTATTGTAAACCACGCAGGTGAAAGAGGTGTCGCGCGTGGGCTGGCCCATCCTCGCTTTTGATTTTTCTCGACCTAACTCTAAATGAGGCTGCCCCACCCTCTGTGGTTTTCAGAGGGTGGGGACCTGTGCGGCCTGCCTGGCGCAGCCTACTATCCGCTTGCATTACACTGAACGCGCCGAGGATAAAGTCAAAATTTCAAGAGGTTGAGCGCATCGTCTCCCACCCTCTGAAATTCGCAGAGGGTGGGGCAGCCTCAGTTGGTTTGATGAGACTGAGGCGAGAAGCGACCGGATGGAAAGGGATCATCATGAGCGGCAACTTACTGCGGTCGTCGGCAGTCACGGCCTTCTTCGCAATTCCGAGCATGGTGATCTGGTCGTATCTTGCCTTTGGATTGGCTCTCGCCATCGGGCTGGTCACAATCTTTCTTCGCGGCGATTGGCAAAAGGCGCGAGGATTGGACAAGTTGATCTTGTTGGGGCCGCTTTTCTACGCGGCGCCACTCGCGGCTTTTGGCACTGAGCACTTCACGCTGACGAAGGCCGTCGCGTCGATCGTACCGCGGTGGATTCCGTGGCATCTGTTTTGGGCGTACTTCGTAGGCGCCTGCTTTATCGCAGCCGCGTTCAGCCTGGTGACGAAGATCCAGGCGCGTCTCTCAGCGAGTTTGCTCGCCTTGACGTTTTTCCTTTTTGTAGTGCTGATGGACGCCCCAGGTTGGACACACAATCTGCGAGATCGCTTTGCTCTTACGCTGACCCTGCGGGAGTTATCCTTCAGCGGCGGCGCTCTGGCGCTGGCCGCCAGCCTGGCCAATCCGGGGCGCGAGCGCGGCCAACGCGTCCTGGCAACAATCGCTCGCTACTTTATTGCCATTCCCGTGCTGTTTTACAGCTTCGAGCAATTCATGCACGCCGATCACGTTCCCGGCGTTCCGCTGGAACGGCTGACTCCGCCGTGGATCTTCGGACACTCCATTTGGACGTACCTGGCGGCCGTGGTTTACGCCGTCGCGGGTATCCTGCTGCTTGTCGGTAAGAAAACTCGTGCCGCAGCCACGTGGATCGGCCTGGCTGTGCTCATCGTGGAATTAGCCGTGTACGTGCCGATCGCAATCGTGGAGCGCGCTAGCATCGAGGGCCTCAATTACATGGCGGATACACTAATGTATTGCGGCGCCATTCTTCTGCTCGCGGGCGCGATGCCGCACGACGCGGAGCGACGGGAATCACCGGCCGATTAGTGGTCGCCGGAAACCGGCGCCCGCCCAAACCAGCAGGCCAGTTCATTTTGACCGCGAAGCTGGGGCCAGATCGCGGAGCCTTTCCCGATTGGATCGAACCCTTTCTCTGCTACGCTTTGTTTTCATATTTCACACTGATCGACAGCATAAACCACAAATTGTCCGTCTTGCTTCGATCTGGGGGATCGGCTATGAAGCGCGTTCTTCTGTCGTGGAGCAGCGGCAAAGATAGTGCGTGGAGTTTACATGTTCTCCGTCAGCGTGGAGAGTACGAAGTCGCCGGATTGCTGACCACGTTCAATGAGGCTGCCGGCCGGGTCGCTATGCACGCCGTCCGTCGTGAACTGGTCGAACAGCAAGCCTCGGCAGCCGGGTTGCCGCTTTGGGCTGTCCCTTTGCCCTGGCCTTGTTCCAACGAGCAGTATGAGTTGCTTATGGCCGAAACATGCGGCAAAGCTGTCGCCGCTGGAATCGAAGGGATCGCATTTGGCGACCTCTTTCTCGAAGACGTGCGCGCGTACCGTGAAAAACAGCTGAGAAACACTGGACTACTGCCAATATTTCCCCTGTGGGGGCAGCCCACTCGGGACTTGGCAAGGCAGATGATCGCCTCTGGCATGCGGGCGAAACTGACCTGTGTGGACACGCTGAAACTCAACGCTTCGTTTGCCGGACACGAGTTTGATGAGAACCTGTTGTCTGCTCTGCCCGACGGAGTCGATCCATGCGGCGAGAAAGGGGAGTTTCACTCATTTGTGTATGCAGGGCCCATGCTGAGCACCGACATTCCTGTCTCGGTCGGCGAGAGCGTCGTGCGCGATCAATTTGTGTTTGCCGATCTAAACCCCGCCACGCTGGCTGCAAACCCTTTGTCCCAATAGCTCTCGCAAAGCTGTATTGCAGTTGTTCTCCAGCCGCTTCTGGTCCCGTGATTTCGGCCGTAGCCAGTTCGGGGTATTGATGGCTGTAGCTGGTGGGGCACTTCTTCTGGCGTCATCCTCGTCTTTGGGCTTGAGTGGGCGTCTAGTACTTACTCGGCACGGTTTGCGCTAGATTCGGAAAAGGGTGGGCTTTGTCCCGGCGCTCTGCTGCTGTGAGTGGACGGAAGAAGGGGAACAGTTCCGCACTCTGACAGGATGGTCTGGAACAGGCCGCTTAGCTCCCGGGTTCCCGATCCAGAATGGTCTCTGTGGCGGCATCCCAGAACTGCTTTCTGCCCGACCAGTAAGCCTCCGTTGCCATCATGCAGGCCACAGAGTGGGCGAACCCATCCTGCGCCGTGCAATTCGGCTGCTGCCGCGAGCGCATGCATTCGAACCAGTTCGCCATGTGTCCCAGCGACAGGTCATCAATGCCCATAGGCGGAAGCTCGGTTTCGCCCCGGAGAAGAACGTATTTCGCGGTTCTCGCCTGGTCGATGTTGGCGTTGTCCTCATGGTTCCCTTTCTCTTCGACCAATTGGTATCGTGGACTGCCCTCGCCTCCGATGTTTATCAGGGTTGCTTTTTTACCCATATAGCGGGTGAAGCCTGGGGAGTCGTTGCCGAAGCTGGTGGAATAGCTCACCAGAAAGCCCTTGGGATATTCCAGCAAGGCTTGAAACGTATCCGCGTTCTCCCGGCCATCGTGCCAGGCAAAAACGCCACCATGAGCAACCACCGAACGGGGAAAGCTGTCATTCATGAACCAATGGACGAGGTCGGAGGCGTGGCTCATCCATTGATCGGGAATGCCGCTGGAGAATTCCCGGTACACGCGGAATTCACAATAGACCTGCGGATCAAATGGACGATAGGGCTTGGTGAGCAGCCATTTCCGCCAATCCGTATCCTGTTCCCGCAGCAGCTTCGTTTCCTCGCGTCCGCGCCAGCGGGGACCGTGGTAATTCCAGACAATTTCTACCTTGCTGACTTCTCCGAGAACTCCGGTCTGGACCAGTTCGCGAGCGGCCCTGGGATAAGGTTCGCTGCGATGCTGCGTGCCCACTTGTACAATCCGGTTCAATCGCATGGCTGCATCGCGGGCCGCCTTGGCCTCCGCCAGCACATTGCCCATTGGCTTTTCAACGTAGGCGTCCTTGCCGGCTTCCACCGCCATCTTCAGGATGGGCGAGTGGGAGTGTTCCGGGGTGGAAATAATCACTGCGTCAACGTCTTTCAAAGCCAGCACGTCCTCCAGATACTGATACCCCCGTGGCGCACGGCCGTAATACTTCGCGTTCACCGCGACCGCCTTCTCGCGGTTCAGTCGCCAAAGATCACAGACCGCGGTAGTCTCCACGTTATGGCTGGTCTTTAGTTGCGACACAATCCAGTCCAAGTCCCGGCCCCGGCTCCCGTTGCCGATGTGACACACCGAAATACGATCGTTGGCGCCCAGGATCCTGTCATACGAAAGAGCTGTCCTGACGAAGGCGGCACTTCCGCCAATCACGGCGGCAGACCTGGCCAGGAATCTTCTCCGATCGATGGTTGGTTCCGGGTCGCTCATGTTGTCTCCAGTGTGGATCGGTTGAATGACCACTGCGGCGCCCCAATTATGCCAGAGTGACGGGACGGGCCGGGCGATTAGGGTGACGCGCGGCGGCACAATATTCCCGACGGCCTGCATGTGGTGAAAGGCGAGGCGGGGCTTCACTATTCGTAGCGCCGGCATCTTGCCGGCTGTCCCGAGGGCGTCTCGCCCTCGCCGCGGGGGGCGGGACGCCCGCCGGACAGCCGCCGGGACGGCGGCGCTACAAAAACCCTGTTGCCGCCGTCGAGTTCCTGCTGCAAAAAGTTGTAGGATAGGTGCCCACAATATTTTGTTACCCAGGAGAAAGTTCATGGCCGAATCGAAGTCTGCTGACAACCAACGAGAAATTTCCCGCGACCGCCTGGCGGAACTGCTGAACGAAGACCTTTCCCGCGAGTACCAGGCCATCATCGGCTACGTGGTGTACTCGCAAGTGCTGAAGGGCGCCCAATACATGAACATCGCCGACCAGCTCGCCATCCATGCCAAACAGGAACTCGATCACGCGCTGATCATCTCGCGCCAGATTGACTATCTGGGCAAAATGCCCACAGTGAATCCGCTGCCGGTTAAGACTTCGGATGACGCGCGCGAAATGCTGCGCTTCGACCTGGCCAATGAAAACGACACCATACGAAATTACCGCGAGCGCATCGGACAATGTGAAGCTCTGGGAGAGTTCGCACTGGCGGAACAGATTCGCCAGATTCTGGTGGATGAGCAGGACCACCAGATTGACCTGGCCACCGCCCTGGGCGAAGAAGTTCCGGATGTCAGAACGAGAGGAAGCGCCCGCCGCAAGTAAGATTCAAATGTAGGGCGGGCGCCCTCGCCCGCCGCCTTTGAAGTTGGTTTTGATTTTGGTCAGGCTTGAAGGTCAAAGTCAAAAGCGTGGAACAGGAATATCCGACCCGCACGATCTAGGCGGATGGGCTGCCACCACTGCGGAGCCCGGCGCTTAAGCGCGCCAGTTGCTGGCGGTCTTCGAACTTGTCGGAAAGAAATTCTACTCCGTACAGATAAACACTGCGGTTACGGACTTTTCCGCGAACTCGCACGGGTTCGTGAGTGTGGGGATCCTTGAATTCGACTTTGACGTGGCTTCCTACCGGCAGGTTGGCGGCAGCGAAGAGACAGAGCCCACCTTCGCTGAAGTGGACGCCGCGGGCATCCACGATCGTGCTTTCGTCGGAATGATTGACCTTGGCTCGATCGACTACGACGCGCACTGAAGCGTCAAACGGATAACGTTCCCAGCGGCGGCGATTGACTTGCTGCTCCATCCCCATCCCGACTTCCAGAATTTTGTTGGCTAGCGGCGTTTCTCGATGGAAAACTCCGCGGTCCCTGTGGTTCGCCAGTCTTGAAAGTAGTGCAGTACGCTGATTCGTGAAAGTTACGGTGGTACGACAGACCGTACCGTGACCTGCGTAACGTGCGGATTGAACGGACGCAGACAAGAAAAACGCGCCGTGCGGATGACACGGCGCGAAGGGTGGGCGTGATTTGACTTGCGAATTCTAGTGCAACGTTATTTTCAGGATTTCTCCCTCACCCGGACCAAATCCAAAGCCCTTGTTCGAAACATACAGGTTGCCGTCAGGGCCAAAGGTCATGCCGGTAGGGAAATCCAGCCCGCTCGCCACGGTCTGCTTGTGTCCGGAGAGGTCAACGCTCACGATGTCACCCGTGTGAGGTGCGGGACCGTTAGCCACGTTTGACATTTCCAGCACATAGATCTTGCCGTTGCGCGCAGCCAGACCAAGTACGGCCGTGAAGCCGGAAACCAGTTTCACGAACGATCCTGTTTTCGTGGCGACGAATAACGAGGAAGACCCGGGAGTGATGGGAAAGGTGTCCAGGTTGGAAATCAGGAAAATACCACCGAGCAGCTCCGTCATCGCCGTCGGCACAATATGGCCCTGCGAAGCCGATATATCGACCACTCGGGTGATTTTTCCCGATTTATCGATTTTGTCGAGTTCTCCATGGTTGGGCTCAATTGCGTAAAACGCGTCTCCCGAGGCCACCATGCTGTACCAGGTGCCATCGGGTTCGAAGTCGTCGGCTTCCGGGTGCGCAACTGGATGAGCCTTCTGAAATGCGCTCAGATTCGCGATCTCCTTCCAGCTGCCATCCGGGTTCACAACGAGAACTCCGTTGTTGGTGTTAAGCAGCCCATGGGAGCAGCCCGCACCCCCTTTCAGGGCGTAGAGAGTGTTGCCGATGAAGGCCACATCGGCCACGCCGCTGACTAAGCTGCCGATCGCTGGATTAGTTTGACTGGAAGGTAAGTGGGCCGCCACGGTCGTGCGCACTCCCTTTGGACTAATTTTCGAGATGCGTGCGGTAAAACCTCCGGTATAGGGGCCGGGACCAGCGGGTGGCCCCGGGGCCTGCTCGCACTTGCCGATCGTGGAGCGAGTGCCGCCGGTTCCACCCTCGGCAACAAAGAGGTTTACACCCTTCGGACCGAACTTCAGTCCTCGAGGATTGTTAAGCCCCGTGGCAAATACCGTGACTGTCGCAGACTGGGCCGAGAGTCCGGGGACGAGACCCAAACAAACTGCGCCAAGCACCAGCCCAAACTTTGCCATGCTCAATTTCCTGTTCATGGGAGCCACTCCTTTTCGATTCACTTGACCTGGGTTGAATTGCTGTACAGAAGATTCAGTTTGGTTCATTCAAGAATGTGTTTTCGGCTACGGCTCCAACCCGCTGGCTAGAAGCGATTGAGGTGGCGCGAGCCGCGACATTTGCATTCTCATGTCTGCGCAAAAAAAACGTAACGGAACGGAACGCTTTCTGCGCCGGAACAAGTCAATTCGGAAATTGGATACTGCCCTTGGGTTCGGTATTAGACGACGGGAAACAACTATAGGCCTCCGGAAGCTGCGGTTCCGAATCGGGCCGGAAATGCTCGTCGGAGGGGCGACAGGAATTCTGCCCCTTAGGTTTCGGGAAGTCAATGCAATTGTAGGAAAGCGAGCTGGAAAGCCTCAGCCCTCTCCCGACGTCGATGCTGGGGCTTAGTGAAGGGAAAGAATGAACTACCGCCGCCAACTCAATGAGAACAGTCGAGCACAACCTTGCCGAACATCCGGCTCTTCTCCAGGTATTCGTGCGCGGCGCGAATTTCCTGCAACGGAAACACTCGATCGACCACTGGCTTCAGGCGTCCGGCGAAGACATGGCCCACGGCCTCGCGCAATTCCGCCATCGTGCCCATGTAGGACCCCAGAAGCGAGAGTTGGCGGGAAAACAGAAAACGCAAATCGATGCCGGCGGCAAACCCGGTGGTGGCGCCGCAGGTGACTAGGGTGCCGGCGGGCTTGAGACATTTCACGCTTTCGTCCCAGGTGGCGGAGCCCACATGCTCGATGACGATGTCCACGCCTTCCTTGTTTGTGATTTTGCGGACCTCCTCAGAAATCTTCTGCTGGTAGTGGTTGATGCCGTAGTCGGCACCCAGCCCTCGGGCCCTCTCCAGCTTCGTCTCATCCCCCGCGGTGGTAATCACGCGGGCATTAAACAACTTTGCAATCTGGATGGCAGCAATACCCACGCCGGAGCTGGCGCCCAGCACCAGCACAGTCTGTCCGGGACGAATATTGGCCCGCCCCACCAGCATGTGCCATGCGGTGGTGAACACCAGCGGCAGGCTGGCGGCCTGATTGAAGTCCAGGCTGTCGGGAATCGGGATTATGTTCACGGCAGGCATGGCGATAAGCTCGCAATTTCCGCCATCAACGCGGTTTCCCAGCACGGTAAACTCCGGACACTGATTCTGGAGTCCAGCTACGCACCGGGCGCAGTGATTACAAAAATGCATAGGCGCCAGCAGCACTCTCTGGCCCGGTTTGAAGCCGGTGATGTATTCGCCCACCTCGGCAATCTCGCCGGCGATGTCCGCCCCCAGAATGTGGGGCAAGGTCACCCCGGGCAGGCCTTTGCGGATCCAGAGATCGATGTGATTCAGGGCGCAGGCTCTTACGCGAACCAGAACCTGGTCCTGACGCGGCCTGGGATCGGGCACGTCCTCATAGCGCAGAACTTCCGGACCACCGAATTCATGGATGCGGACGGCCTTCATGGTTCCTCCGAGATGAAGTCAACCTATCACAGGCGCATGCAGTAATCTTGACAACACGTCGTGCCCGACCGATCATCAAGACGGTTTGACAGACCGTGTCGTAATACCGCTGGTCAAGCGCCAGCAGCCCCGGAGTGATAATCCGGGGCTTTTCTTTGGGTCCTGTTGACTCCTCCTGTTAACCGACTGATAATCAAGCTGCGAATGGACATCTACGAGGAGATCGTCAAGCTGCGGCAGGAAGGGCGGCGCGGGGCGGTGGCCACTATCGTCAACGTGCGCGGGTCGATTCCCTCTTTCAAGACTGCCAAGATGCTGGTGCGCGACGATGGCTCCATCGTGGGCACGATTGGCGGCGGGTGCGTCGAGGCTGAAATATGGCAGGCAGCGCGTGAAGTGATGGAAAGCGAGAAGCCACGCACCCTGACTTTCAACCTCAACCAGGATCCCAAGTACGATACCGGGCTGGTCTGCGGCGGCACCCTCGACATTTTCGTGGAGCCGGTTTTACCTCCAGCATCACTTTATATTTTCGGCGCAGGTCACGTGTCTATAAATCTTTATAAGATTGCGAAAAGTGCAGGCTTCGATGTGACCGTGGTGGACGACCGCGAAGCCTACGCCAATCGCGAACGCTTCCCCGAAGCCAAGGAAGTGATCGCGGAGAATTTCGACCTGGCCATGGCGCGGCTTGTTCCCAATGAGTCTTCCTATCTTGTGATCGTCACCCGCGGGCATCGCGACGATATGCGAGTTTTGCGCTGGGCAGTGCAGACTCCGGCCCGTTACATCGGGATGATCGGTTCAAAGCGCAAGACCATCACCATCTTCCAGGAGTTGACCAAGGAAGGCCTTGCGGCCGAACTGTTCGATCGTGTGCATGCCCCGGTCGGACTCGACATCGGAGCGGTTACGCCAGA
>DATGYF010000096.1:0-5214 GCA_035298145.1 Terriglobales bacterium
GTTGCTCTTGGCTTTTTAGGTCCTGTCCAGTGCAACCGGCCTCGTCTAAATAATAGAAATGCATAGTCTGGCTCGTACGCGACCAGCTACATCGCTTCGGTCAAGGTCGGTTGCTTGCGGGGGCCGAACAGGGAGAGTGAATCGACGTATACCACAGAATTGGGTGATTATGGCAGAGTTCCCGGGTGTCGTCGGAATTGGAACGGGGTTGTTCGGAATCCGGAACAAGGGTTGTTCGGAAAACGGAACAAGGGGCTGGGGGGGATTATTGGGTTCCGGGTCACGGATTCTGCCGGGGTAGGTCTCGAATTCTGCCGGGTTAGGTCGCGGATTTGTCAGGAGGTGTGGGTCTCGAATTCTGCGTGGTTGTTGGGGTGAAATGGGGCGTGGGAGTGCGTTTTTTTGATCGGAGTGTCGTTTGGGGTCTGGGGTCTTGATGGGCTGGTCTAACGCCTTCTGCGCGTCTTATCCCCTTCTGGCGTGGAACCTGTGCTTACTGCCAGGTCCTGCTAGGGTGTCAAGCATGCTTTTCCAGATTATTTCGGGATGGGTGTAGATGCCCGTGGAGGGTAATGCGTAGACGACGTGCGACCCGAAGAGGGCGTTGATTTCGGGCAGGGCGCTTTCGATTTTTCGTATCTGAATATCGAAGGCTTGCACGAGAGGGTAGCCGCGCTCGATGAATTTGCGGCGGGCGACTGCCCAGTCCGCAGCGAACCACCAGAGCATGACGCCACCTTCGGAGAGCTTGCGGACGGCATCGAGGTGCTCCGGCGGGAAGCCCCAGTCTAGCGCTTCGGCGGGGGTGTTCCCGGCGGCTTCGCGGAGGCGACTGCCGTTTTCGCGCCATTCAATAAGGAAGCTGCCACCTGACGGCCACTGGATTCGCTTTTTTGTATTTCTCTTGAGGGCGACGTTAGCCCAGCCCTTGGAGGTCTTAACTCGGCGAAGGATATTGACCCCGTGCCACAATGCCACTCCTCCGAAAAAGTGGACACTATTATGGACACTAAGCTGTTATGGAGTCAATAAGTTTATGAAAACAATATGTTTGTGGCAGCCGGACCTGTAAGCCGAATTCTGTCTGCCGGATTGCTCCGGCAGGACGGTCATTCCTCTGGGCCGAACATTACTGTGCGGCTCAAGCGACCTACCCGGAGGTTGTGGCGCGCCGAGCCGGCACGCGCCCCGGGAGGCTTATTCAGCCCGCCCCGGGCTCCCTCCCTATTTGGTCTTGCTCCGTGTGGGGTTTGCCCTGCCCGCCGCATTACTGCGACGGCGGTGCGCTCTTACCGCACCTTTTCACCCTTACCTCAGCGTTGCCGCCGGGGCGGTATGTTTTCTGTGGCACTTTCCGTAAACCGGGTTTGAACCCGGCCTCCCGGACGTTATCCGGCACACTGCTCTGTGGAGTTCGGACTTTCCTCCCCCGCCGCTTGACGCAGCGAGAGCGACCGTCCGGTCCAGCTGCCAACAGTGTCATTATAGCGGACGGCGGGCGTCGGACCTCGGACATCGGAACTCAGACGTCAGACTCCGACCTTCGACCTTCCGCCTCGCACCGGTTCGGAGGGCGCGATCTTGCTCTGTTAGACTTGCGTGCAGCTGTCGTATCAGTGTTTGGCCGACGCCCGAGGTCTGAGGTCTGGCGCCCACTCCATGACTACCCTTGAAGCCATCCGCATTGCGCTCTTGTCGCTGTGGGCGAACAAGCTTCGTTCCGCGCTGACTCTGCTGGGCGTCGTGATTGGTGTGGCCGCCGTAATTGCCGTGGTCACCTTCGTGAACGGAATCAACGGCTATGTGGCGGAGAAGATTTTCAATCTCGGGGCTGATGTTTTCATCATCAGCAAGGTCACTCCGGTCATCACCAACGTGGACCAGTTGCTCGACGGCCAAAAGCGCAAAGACCTGACCATGGAGGACTACCAGGCCGTGCTCGAGTCCTGCAGGCACTGCGCCATGATCGGGGCGTCCACCATCAACACCTCCGGGCACATAAGATATGAGGAACAGTCCATTACCGACACCTGGATCCGGGGACTGACGCCCTCGATGGCGCCGATTCTTGATCTCGATCTCACCTCCGGGCGCATGCTCAATGAAAACGATGAGGAGAACCGTTCGCAAGTGGGAGTGATTGGCACCGACATCGTGGACAATCTCTTTCCCACGGTGGATCCTCTGGGCAAGGAGATTCGCGTCGAAGGCGAAGTGTACCGCATCATTGGCGTGGGCAAGAAGCAGGGGACCACGCTGGGCCAGAGCCGCGACAACTACGTGGCCATCCCGATCACTACATATTTGAAACAGTTTGGATCGCACACCAGCATTCGTATTTCGGGCAAGGCCAACGGCGTAGGCACGGAACTGGATGCCGCCATCGACGAGGCCCGCGCCGTTCTGCGCGCCCGGCGCCATGATCTGCCCGGACGCCCGGACAGCTTTGCGGCTGAAACCAACGCCAGCTTCCTGAGTATCTGGTCGAACCTGAGCGGAACATTTTTTATCGCCATGATTGCCATTGCCGCAATTTCGCTGGTGGTGGGCGGCATCGTGATCATGAACATCATGCTGGTATCGGTGACCGAGCGAACGCGGGAGATCGGCATACGAAAAGCCATGGGAGCGCGCCGCCAGGATGTGCTGTTGCAGTTTCTGATCGAGTCCGCAACCATGGCGATGGTGGGCGGCCTGCTGGGAGTGTTGTTCGGAATTGCTTTCGCCAAGGGCATTACCGCGATCATTGGTATGCCCTCTGAAATCAAGTTGTGGGCGGTGGCGGCAGGCCTGCTGGTTTCCGCCAGCGTGGGGGTGTTCTTCGGCGTGTACCCGGCCCGGCGGGCGGCGACACTCG
The DNA here is from genome assembly GCA_035298145.1 of Terriglobales bacterium. Lineage (GTDB taxonomy): Bacteria > Acidobacteriota > Terriglobia > Terriglobales > Acidobacteriaceae > JAIQFF01. The sequence continues at coordinate 2,858 of DATGYF010000096.1, forward strand.
ATCCCATCGCGGCCTTGAGATTTGAGCTTTAGAAAGCCAGTTTCTAGTTTCCTGTTTCTGGTTTCAAAACCAGAAACTAGAAACCCGAACCTCGAAACCAGATTTCCATGCTGCGTAGAAGCGATTACGGCGAAGTGGTCCAGATGGCGCTGGACACCATCCGCTCCAACAAAATGCGGTCGGCCCTGACTGTGCTCGGCATCGTCATCGGGGTCGCCGTCGTCATCGGCATTTCTTCGGTGGTGCGCGGTCTTAACGACAACGTCAGCCAAGTCATCAGCAGCCTGGGCTCCAACATCGTTTTTGCCTACCACCAGCCCCTGACCTTCGGCCGGCCGACGGAGGAAATTAGAACCCGCAAAGAACTCACGTTCGACGATTTTCAGGCGGTCCAGCAGTTGCCGCACGTGAAGATCGCTACCACCGGGCTGCGCTATTTTCGCCAGGAATTTGGCACCGGCACCTACGAAGTCAAATACAACGGCCGTAAAGTCAAGAACACGATTCTGGAGGGAGACACCGGCACCTGGAAAGATGTGTTCGATCTCGACATCGCAGCCGGACGCTGGATGAATGAGATTGATGAAGAACATCATTCACCGGTGATCGTCCTCGGCTCGGACACGGCGGAAGAGCTGTTCCCCAACGAGGGAGCGCTGGGCAAGGAGATCAATATTGATGGCCAACTGTTTACCGTGATTGGAGTGGCGGCCAAACGCAAAAGCGTATTCGCCGGCGGGAAAAATCCGGACGACAACATCGTGTATTTCCCGCTGGCCACGTTTCGCAAGCTGCATCCCGAGCTGAAGCAATTCTGGATCAGCGCCAAGGCCACTTCGCACGACGATATGCCCAAGGCCATCGACGAGATCCGCGAACTGCTGCGCCGCCGCCGAAGGGTCTCGGCGGACAAGCCCGACAACTTCGCGGTGTTTACCCAAGACTCGCTCTCCGACGTATGGAACCAGGTCACCGGCGCCGTCTTTATTTTCATGTTTGCGGTTTCAAGCGTGGGTTTGATCGTGGGCGGCGTCGGGGTGATGAACATCATGCTGGTTTCAGTGACCGAGCGCACGCGGGAGATCGGAGTGCGCAAGGCCATTGGCGCGCGCAAACGCGACATCCTGCTCCAGTTCACGCTGGAGGCCATTACCCTGACTGCAATGGGCGGAGTGCTGGGCGTGCTGCTGGGAGCGATCATTACCTGGACGATTCCCGCGATCTGGAGTTCGCTGCCGGCCCGGATGTCATTCTTCTGGGCCGCATTCGGATTAGGTTCGGCGGCCGCGGAAGGGCTGTTGTTTGGAATCTATCCGGCGTGGAAGGCCGCGAACCTGGACCCGATCGAGTCGCTGCGCTACGAGTAAGACGATCTGAGAACTGAGATCTGAAATCTGAGATCTGAAATCTTCAATCTCAAATCGGCAAGAATGCTAAGGTACACCAAGGAACCAACCGGGTGATTCATCGCATTGTTGCCGTCGCTTCGACTGCTGCCGGGGCGTTTGCCGTCTGCAGCATGGCTTATTACCTGGTCTGCCTGTACAGCGCCGCTCGATTTCTCGGCGACCGAAAAGCGGCGGGCGAGGGCACCCGCCCCACACTGCCTACACCGCCCGCACCACCGGTTTCCATTCTCAAGCCGCTCAAGGGTACCGACCCCGAGATGTATGAGAGCTTTCGCAGCCACTGTTTGCAGGACTATCCCGAATACGAAATCATTTTCGGGGTCAGCGATCCTGCCGACCCTGCTCTGCAACTGGTGGAAAGACTGAAGCTGGAGTTTCCTGAGTGCGCGATCCGCACGATGGTCTGTGCGGAGAACCTCGGTTCCAATACAAAGGTGAGCAATCTGGCGCAGATGCTGCGGCAGGCGAAGCATGAAAACATTCTTGTCAATGACGGCGATATCCGAGTTCCGCCTGACTACTTGCGGCGCGTGATGAGTCCGCTCGCTGATGCGAAGGTTGGGTTGGTCACATGTCTTTATCGCGGTGTCGCCAGCGCGACGCTGGGTTCACGGCTGGAAGCTCTGGGCATCAGCACGGATTTTTCCGCCGGCGTGCTGGCGGCGCGGGAACTCGAAGGCGGAATTCGTTTTGGATTAGGTTCCACGCTTGCTTTCCGTCGCCGCGATCTTGAGGCTATCGGAGGTTTTGAGGCGTTGGTGGATTACTTGGCGGATGATTATGAAATCGGCAGGCGCTTGGCAGAGCGAGGATTGAGAGTGACGCTTTCCGATGTCGTGGTCGAAACGTTTCTTCCGGCTTACACGCTGCGCCAGTTTGTGGACCATCAACTGCGATGGGGACGCACCGTGCGTGATTCGAGGCATTGGGGATATCTGGGGCTGATGC
>DATGYF010000097.1:0-15764 GCA_035298145.1 Terriglobales bacterium
AGTATTTTGGCTCCGTCGGCATCGCGGGCGAACGCGCGGGTGATGGTCCGCACGGTGGTAGCATCCACTTTTACGGTTTCCTTTTCGATGTCCTGGTAGGGTTCGAAATGTCCGTCAGGTCCGCGGCGCTGGATGGATTGGCTGTCGAGGGTACGATTGCCGGTCTGGGTGTGGCTTACAGAGGTGCGCGTGGGATTGACGTTATCGCTCTGCGACTCGGTTGTAGCTGTCCAGGACTTGTCCGTGTCGCCGGTTTGCGAATCGGACGTTTGCGCCCCAAGCGCGGGCAAAGCAAAGAAACAGATCCCAACAGCGAGCAGCATGAGCGGGCTTAAATGCGCGGCGCGTGAACAGCGATGACTGCCATCGACATCTTGAGGGCCGATCGGTGATGATCGCCCATGTCCATCCCCTTCGAAAATACTCGCCGTCAGCATACTTTATTCTCTCGCTGTGGACATTCGGTGTCTAGCGAAAAGGGCAAGCCTGCCAGAGGACTTCCGGCCAGCCCAGGGCCAAGTTGAATCCCGGCAACAGACTGACGACCGTTCAAGATTGCACAGTATTCTGTCCTGCCACCAGGCATGATGATGGTTGGAGGCTTTTGGCATGGCAAAGAAGCAGGAATATCGCGAGTCGCACGAAGACCGTGAATCTCAAAAACTTGTGGATCGCATCGAGAAACAGCAGGCATCGCAGGAAGCCGCCAGAGCAGAAGAGACCCGGAGAACGCTGGACGATTACGCCAGAAAAGCAGGCAGTTAGGCGTGTATTGGGCGGACACTCCCTTCAACTTCGCTCAGGGCAGGCTCTGTCCGCCGCCGTCGCGGTTGAAGTTGCTCTGTGGATCTCCCGCACCAGCCCAACAGCTACACAGGTTCTACCCAAGGGGAGGGTGTGGCGCGGGCGCCCTCGCCCGCAGCCTTTGATTTTGCATTAGACCAGCGGGCGAGAATGAGGATCTGAGGTAAGCACCGGGGTGCGTGCTACGTTCGTAAAGCCAGTTGGTTCCGCGGCTACACAAAGTCAAAAGCCGCGGGCGAGGGCGCCCGCGCCACACGCCTGTGGTAAAACACAGCATGCGGAAAATCCCCTTTGCGGCCAGCGGACCGACCATCGTGGCCCAGGCTCCCTGCCGGGCTGATCTGGCCGGAGGTACCATCGACCTGTGGCCGCTGTATCTGTTCCATCCCGGGGCGCTCACGCTGAATTTTGCGGTCAACATTCTGACCACCTGCCGCATCACCCCTCTGAAGGGGAAGGCCATCCACTTGCACTCGATCGACACCCGGCGGGAGGAGCACTTTCCCAGCTTCGAGGCGCTGCGCGGCGCCACCCGTTTCCGGCTTCCCCTGGCCGCCCGGCTGCTCCAGTTTTTCGCGCCTAAGGAAGGTCTGCTGATGGAGACGGATTCCGAGTCTCCCGCGGGCGCCGGCATTTCCGGTTCGTCCGCCCTGATGATTGCCAGCACCGCCGCCCTGGCCCGCTTCACCGACCGCAACCTTACGCTCGAGCAGATGCGGGTGATTGCCCAGAACGTCGAGGCCCAGATCATCCAGGTCCCCACCGGTTGCCAGGATTACTATCCTGCGCTCTATGGAGGAACGAGCGCGATCCATCTGGATGCGGACGGAATCCACCGCGAGGCGGTTGCGATCGCCCCGGAAGAGATCGAATCCCGCTTTGTTCTCGCTTACACCGGCGCGCCGCGCAAGTCCGGCATCAACAATTGGGAGGTTTTCAAGGCCCATATCAACGGCGACAAGCGCGTGTTCCGCAACTTCGAACGCATCGTTGAAATCGCCCGCGCCATGCACCAGGCGTTGGCTGACGCCAAGTGGGACGAGGTGGCGCGCCTGCTCCGCGAGGAGTGGAAACTGCGCCGCAGCAACGCTCCGGGAATCACGACGCCACTTATTGACAAACTGATCGGCATCACCGCCCGGCAAGGCGGAAGGGCGGCCAAAGCCTGTGGTGCGGGCGGCGGAGGCTGCGTCATCTTCCTGGTGGAGCAGGGCGCAGCCAGCCGAGTCGCAACTGCTATCGGCGACAATGGCGGACGTGTCCTGCCGCTCCAGGTTGCCCGCAACGGTTTGCATATCTGGTCTGCCTGAAGCGGCAACCACGTGGGGACAGCCGCCCCCGGCTGTCCAGTCGAGCGCAGCTCGACAGCGCTTTTGCCAGCTCCAAAATTGCGAAGCTTTGCTCCGCCGGACAGCCGAGGACGGCTGTCCCCACGTGGTTTATTTTCCAAACTAGCGTTTCGTTCCCAACCCGGACGGCGTTATAATTCATCCAAGTCGGCTCGGGGTGTCGTATGTACCCACGTTACGTTCCGCTGCTGTTGCCCATCGTTCTCCTGTGTGTAGTTGTGGTCAGTGCCGACGATCACAACCCCCCTCATATTTCCAAGCAAACCCGGATGGACCTGATCCATACCTTCAATTTTGAACTGGTCTATATCCGTTCGCCTTTTCCCATGGGAAAAACAGGGCTGACGTTGAAGGACGGACAACTCTCTCCGGGGGGAGAAGAGATGCAGAACAAGCTGGCCATGTGGGGCCCCGCAGCCAAGCCCGGCGACCAGGCCCGCATCAGCGAAATATTAATCAAGAAAGACCGCATTCATTTTGAGATCAATGGCGGCCCGGTCAAGAAGCTCAAGTGGTATCAGCACATTCAGGTAGGCGCGGGCGGCGGCATGACTTCACTGGGCCCGAGCGACGCCAGCGCCAATCCGCGGGGATCGTATGTGGACCTGGTGTTCGACAACGGCTACGTGCCTGAGCTGAATCCGCAGCAACTTAAAGATTTGCTCCGCCCCGTCTTTGACTTCAACGCCAAGTCCGCCGTGGAGGCCTACCTCGACACCCTCCCGCCCAAGCTAAGGGATGCCATCAAGGCACACCAGGTCCTGGTGGGTATGAATCGCGAAATGGTGATGGCCTCCAAGGGCCGTCCGCCCAAGAAAATTCGGGAGAAAGACGGCGAAGTCGAATACGAAGAGTGGATCTATGGTGAGCCCCCGTCCGATGTGGACTTTGTCCGCCTGGTGGGCGATGAAGTGGTACGCCTTGAGAGCATGAAAGTGGACGGCCAGAAAGTCGTTCACACCGAAAAAGAAGTGGACCTGAGCTCGACCGTGGCCAAGAGCTCGACGCCTGAGGTGCGGCCGCCGAATGCACCCTCGCTGCGCCGCCCTGGCGAAGAACCCGATCCCAACGCGCCAGCCGGCGGAGCCGCGCCCGGGCCGCTGCCTCCTCCCGACCCGCTTGGTCAGGATGGCCCGACCCAACCCAACTGACGGAGGATTGAAGATTTCAGATTTTAGATTTCAGATTTTTGAGATCGGGCTTCGGCCGCCTTTCAATCTGCAATCTGCAATCACTCGACTGTCTCGCGGGAATCCCGTCCGCGGCGAGGGCGAGACGCCCTCGGGACAGCCGGCAAGATGCCGGCGCTACTTGAACCTGACTTGGCTCCCGGCCACAGCCCCTTTACACTGGAAGAGTGAAGATCGCGCTAGGACAGATCAATCCTACGGTTGGAGATTTCTCCGGCAACGCCGCCAGGATGATTGACTTTGCGGGCCGGGCGCGAACCGCTGGCGCTGGCCTGATTCTGTTTCCCGAGTTATCCGTCTGCGGCTACCCGCCACGAGATCTGGTGGAGCGTCCTTCGTTTGTAGCCCGCAACCGGGAGACAGCGGAGCGCATTGCCACCGAAACTCGCGGCATCGCCGTGATCTGTGGCCTGGCTACCCCGGCCCACGCCGAAACCGGCAAGTCAGTCATGAACTCCGCCGCCCTGCTCCAGGACGGCGCCATCGCTTTTCTGCAGTCGAAGATGCTGCTGCCTACCTACGACGTGTTCGACGAAATGCGAAACTTTGCGCCCGCCCGCAGCCAGTCGCTGTTTTCGTTCTGCGGCAAGCAAATGGCGCTCACCATTTGCGAAGATGCCTGGAATGACAAGCACTTCTGGAACAAGCGTCTCTACACCGTGGATCCAGTCGAAGCCCTGGTGCAGGCGGGCGGCAACTTCGTGCTCAACATTTCCGCTTCGCCGTTCTGGCTGGGCAAACGCGAACTGCGCCGCGAGATGCTGGCCACCATCGCCCGTCAGGACAAAGTGCCGGTGGTCATGGTCAACCAGGTCGGAGGCAATGACAGCCTGGTGTTTGACGGCTCCAGCCTGGTGCTGAATTCCGCCGGAGAGGTGATCGCACAAGGCAAATCATTCGAGGAAGATTTGGTTATTTTCGACTCCGACACGCTGAAGGGAGATGTACACCCGCAGATTCCGGGAGAAGAAGCCAGCGCGTACGCCGCGCTGGTGCTGGGCACGCGCGACTACGTTCGCAAGTGCGGCTTTGAGCGAGTGATCATCGGATTGAGCGGCGGTATCGATTCGGCTCTCACCGCTTGCATTGCCGCGGAAGCTCTGGGACCCGAAAACGTGATCGGCGTGGGCATGCCCGGTCCCTATTCGTCGCCGGGCTCAATCGATGATGCGCGGTCGCTGGCCGGCAATCTCGGCATTCGCTTTGAGTTGCTCTGCATCACCGAGATTTTCGAAAGTTACCGGAAGACTCTGCAGAAGGTCTTCGCCGGGTGCAAGGAAGATACCACCGAAGAAAACATACAGGCGCGCACCCGCGGTGCGCTGCTCATGGCTCTTTCCAACAAGTTTGGAGCGATCGTTCTCAGCACCGGCAACAAAAGCGAACTGGGAGTGGGATACTGCACCCTGTACGGTGACATGGTCGGCGGACTGGCGGTGATTTCAGATGTGCCTAAGACGCTGGTTTACCGGTTGAGCCGGTACATTAATTCCCGCCGCCCTGTAATTCCTGAGGCAACACTCGAGAAACCGCCCTCGGCCGAGTTGCGTCCGGATCAGAAGGACATTGATTCGCTGCCCCCGTACGACGTGCTGGATGCCATCCTCGAAGATTATGTCGAGGACTTGCACACTGCGGAACAAATCGCGGCCGATCACAATTTTGATCTGGCGCTGGTGCAGAACGTCATTCGCATGGTCGATGGCGCGGAGTACAAGCGCCAGCAGGCCGCGCCCGGACTTAAAATTTCCTCCAAGGCCTTCGGCTCGGGCCGCCGCTTTCCCATCGCCGCCAGGATGACTGGCTGACGATGGTCCCGAACTGTAGAAAACGCGTTTTCGAAAGGAACTCATGCGCCGTTCGCTGCTTTGCTGCCTGTTCATCGTTCTCGTGCTTTCGCTTGCCGCCGCGCAACAGAAGTCGTCCGCCAAATCAAAGGACGCGCCTCCTCCGGTTCCCAGCTTCAGCACCCGGCTTCCTTCCGAGGAGACCGTAAACGCTTTTATGAGGCAGATGTTCGGCTATGATCCCGCGGTTTCGTGGAAGATCGCCGCGATCCGGCCTTCCCAGGCCGAAGGACTCAGCGAAGTGCTGGTCGTCCTGAGCAATGCCCAGGGCCAGCAAAACAACCGCCTGTACGTCACCGAAGATGGCCAGCATGCAGTGGTCGGCGATATCATTCCCTTCGGGGCGCATCCATTCGCTGCCGCTCAGGAAGCGCTGGGCAAGGGGATGGATGGTCCTTCCCGTGGCCCGGCCGACGCTCCCGTCACCTTGGTTGAGTTCAGTGATCTGCAATGCCCGCACTGCAAGGAAGCCCAGCCCACCATCGACAAGCTGATGGCGGAAGAAAAAAATGCCCGCCTGGTGTTCCAGAACTTCCCCCTGTCTTCGCACGACTGGGCCGCCAAGGCCGCTTACTATGGGGATTGCATTGGACGGAGTTCGCCCGACGCGTTCTGGAAATATGTGGAGAGCGTCTATGCCGCGCAAAGCGACATTACCGCCGCCACTGCCGATGAAAAGCTGACCGCCATCGCCGAACAGGCTGGCGTCAAGGGAGCAGACACCGCAGCCTGCGCCGCCAAACCCGAGACTGCGGGCCGGGTGCAGCGCTCGGTTGCCCTGGGCGCGGCGCTCGAGGTTACCGGGACGCCGACCCTGTTCATCAACGGCAGAAAGATCAGCAACGTCGCCGGCCTGCCCTATGAGGTGCTGAAAGGTTTAACTGAATTTGCAGCTAAAGAAGGGAAGTAGGGGAAATGGAGGACGGGCGTCTCGCCCGTCGGGCCGCGCGGGAACCCGGCATCAGGCGCTAAAGCGTAACCACTCTCAAGCAACTTGGAGGCACGAGGAACTCGTGCCCTCCCGCCTTTAGTCGCGTGGTCGGGGACGACGCGACGCTGCCAATCACGTTTCATTTCTTGAATAGATTCTCAAAAGCCTGGCGAGCGTCATTGGGACGTTGGGCGGCAGGTGTGGACGTCTCCTTCTCCACCATCACGCGCATGGAGTAGAAGGTGCAATCGTTGCGCTGGTCCTTGCGTGGGATGCGTTCCGGAATGGGCTGAGTGCACTCGAAACGGCTCGAGGGATCGAAGTATGTACATTGCTTGCATGAGTGCAGCTCGAAGCCGCACTTGGGACACTGGCCCACGGAATCTCCGGGCGACGGCAGCAGAGAACCGCACTGCGAGCACCGCGACACGGCGCGCGTCCCGGGCATCTGGATCGGCCGCGGACCAAATGTGTCCTTCTTGACCGGCCTCTCGCTCGATTCTTTCTTCCGGGTTTCCTCGCCGCGGTCCTGGTAGCCGTGCTGCCGGTACTTCAAGGCGATCCCTCCTCACTGGTGCGGAGACATTGTCTCGCTTCAACGGCGCGACGACAAGTGGTTGCAGCGGCGAATTGTATTTCCCCACTACGGGTGCTACGATCTGAAGTGTATGCAACTGGTTGCATGGAGGTTTGATCATGGCAGACGATAGCAACAGCATCCTGTGGTTCCTCGCGGGACTTGGTGTAGGTGCGGCGGTAGGGGTACTGTATGCGCCCCGTTCCGGCAGCGAGACGCGCGAGACCCTGCGTGCCAAAGCGGATGAAGGCCGGGAGTTTGTCTCCCAGCGCGCCCGCAAGGCGCGGGAGCAGGCCTCCGATCTGGTGGACAAAGGGCGCGAGGTCGCCAAGCAGCAAAAAGAACAGTTCAAGTCGGCTTATGAAGCCGGACGCCAGGCGTATCACGAGGCCACCGCAGCCGATGGCGGCGCATCGAAGAACCTGTAATTTTGCGCCTCTCCGCAGCGCTGGATCGGGCGGCGCAGTAACGCGGAAAACCTTATGGACTATCTACCGATCTTTGTCGGTGTAACGGCGGCCGCGGTCGTGATCCAGGCCGGCATCCTGGTGGCGCTTTTTGTGGCCGTGAAAAAGAGCACTTCCCGCATGGAAGCTCTCGCCACCGAAGTGAAAACCAAGGTCATGCCCACCGTGGACACGGCTCAATCCATGCTGGTGGAGTGGCGTCCGAAAATTGACAACATTGCCAGCAACGTCAGCGAAACCACTACCGTGGTTCGGGGCCAGGTGGAGCGTCTGGATGCCACCGTCACCGATATCGTGGACCGCACCCGCCTGCAGGTGATTCGGGCCGACGAGTTGCTCAACCGCACCATGGACCGAATCGAAGAAACCAGTGACGTAGTCCATCGCACCGTGGTTTCACCGGTTCGTCAACTTTCCGGCATCATTCAGGGTCTGACGGCTGGTCTGGAGTTTCTGCTGGGTGGTGAAAGGCGCCGCCGGCACGATGTTTCGGTTCCGCAGGACGAGATGTTTATCTGAATCTGAGAACCGGGAACTGGTATCTGACAACCGGTTTTCAGATGCCAGTTCCCGGTTCTCAGTCTCAAGCGATCCAACCCCCGCCTATCACTACATCATGGTCGTAGAAAACGGCTGCCTGTCCAGGCGTGACCGCCCGCTGCGGCTGGTCGAATGAAACCAGAATCTGGTCGTCGCCGGACGTCTCAATCAACGCGGATGCGCCTTCATGGCGATGTCGGATCTTTACCGTGACTCGCATGGGCTCGCGCAACTCTTCCACAGCGATGAGATTGGTACGCTGCACCCGCAAGGTGCGGGTGTAGAGTTCTTCCTGATTCCCAACCACCACCTGGTGAGCGTCGCCCTTGATCTGTATTACATAAAGCGGCGAACCAGTGGCGATGCCCAATCCCTTGCGCTGGCCGACGGTGAAGTTGTGGATACCGCTATGCTCGCCTACTACCTCGCCGTTGGTCGTGACCAGTTCGCCGGCAGTGTCGGGCAGGGACTCGCCCTGTTCCGCCAGGTAGGCATCGAGAAACTTCTTGTAATCACCGCCAGGGACGAAACAGATCTCCTGCGAATCGGGCTTCTGGGCCAGGGCCAGACCGTGCCGTTGCGCGAGTTGGCGCACCTCAGGCTTCATCATGCCGCCCAGGGGGAAAAGGGTGCGGCTGAGCTGCGCCTGGGTCAAGCCAAACAGGAAGTAGGTCTGGTCCTTGGAGCGGTCGGTGGGACGCTTCAGCAACCAGCGGTCTAACCCTTCGTCAAATTCCACACGTGCGTAGTGGCCGGTGGCCAGGGCGTCAGCGCCAATCTGCTGGGCCACAATCAGTAACTGATCAAACTTCAAGTGATTGTTGCACAAACTGCAGGGGATGGGCGTGCGTCCCGAGAGGTACTGCTCGACGAACGGCCGCACCACGTCGCGCTCGAATCGCTCCTCGTGATTGACCACGTAATACGGGATGCCGATGGTCTCGGCGACCCGGCGCGCGTCGTAAACATCGTCCAGCGAGCAGCAGCGTCCCTGCACTGATTCGGGCATGCCCTCGTGGCCCGCCAGACGGCGCTGGTTCCACAGCTGCATGGTCAGGCCGACGACGTTGTGGCCCTCGGCGCGCAACATGGCGGCGACGGTAGAAGAGTCAACCCCTCCCGACATGGCGACGGCGATGGTTCTGTTTTCGGGCATTAGAAACTGCAGGTGTTTGTGGATCAGCTACTAGCTTCCAGCTTCTGGCTTCTAGCCAAACCAAGGCCGATGAGCTAGAAGCCAGGAGCTAGCAGCTAGTAGCTGCCTTATTGTAAACCGGCGAAAGCTCTCGCAGCCGGGCTACGGTCGGTGAAATCAGGCTGAGGGCGAATTCGACGTCTTCAGGCGTGTTCTGCTTGCCCAGGCTGAAACGAAGGCTGCCTCGCGCCCTCTCCGGCCGCATGCCCATCGCGGTCAGCACGTGCGACGGCTCAATCGCGCCCGAAGAACATGCGGCACCGGTCGAGACCGCCACACCCTTCAGGTCGAGAGCAATGACCAGCGCTTCGCCTTCGATGCACTCAAAATAGATGCTGCTGGTATTAGGCACGCGTGGCGCTCCCTGGCCGTTCACGCTGGTGGACTCGACCTGGCTCAGGATGGTTTGTTCCAGACGGTCGCGCATGCGTGACATCTGTTCAAGATCGCCGCGGGAGAACGCTTCGCGGGCAAGTTCTGCGGCCTTGCCTAGAGCAACGATTCCCGGCACATTCTCCGTGCCCGCTCGCCGCGAACGCTCGTGGCTTCCGCCGAAGAGCATGGGACGCAGAGTGGTTCCCTTGCGTACGTAGAGAGCTCCCACACCTTGGGGAGCGTTCATCTTGTGGCCGGAGATGGAAAGCAGATCGCACTCGATGCGCTTTACATTGATCGCGACCTTGCCTGCCGCCTGCACGGCGTCAGTGTGGAAGTAAACGTCAGCTTCAGCAGCGATTCTGCTGATCTCTTCCACGGGTTGCAGCACGCCGGTTTCATTGTTCGCCATCATGATGGTGATGAGCCCTGTATTCGGCCGCAATGCCCGGCACACGTCGTCGGGATCGACTTGGCCTTGGCCGTTCACGGGAACGTAGGTCACCTCGCAGCCCGACGCTTCCAGGTGCCTGCACGAGTTCAACACTGCATGATGTTCTACGGTTGAGCTGATAACGTGCTGTCCGGGTCGGGTGAGGCCAAAAATTGCAAGGTTGTCGCCTTCAGTGCCGCCGCTGGTGAAGACGATTTCAGAGGCGCCGCCGCCTAGCAGCGCGGCCACCGACTCGCGCGCCCGCTCCACCGCCGCCCGCGTCTCCTGCCCATGATGATGAATGGACGACGCGTTCCCGAAGCGCTCCCCGAAGTAGGCCTGCATGGTTTCAAAGACCTCTGGCAGGACGGGCGTGGTGGCGTTATTGTCGAGATAGACGCGGCGCATGGCTACATGCCATTTTACGCCGTATGTGTGAGGACGGAAATGCGCTAGGAGACCGTCACCACTTCAGCCGAAGCAGCAGGTTCCGGATCGGCAAACTGTCTTCCCGCAGTCCCTCCAGGTGAAATTCGATCGTTTCCCGGATCAGTTGCTTCGTGCTTTTCTTAGTCGAGCCCGCGGTGACCACTCCCGGTAGATCGGGAACGTAGCGCTTCAGCCGGCGGCCGGATTTGGTCGGGTGCTTATACTGGCGATGACTACCCTTCGAGGCTTTCAAATACCACCCGTCCTGCTCCAACAATCTAATGATATCGCGGGCTTTCATGAATTCCCAAGTTACGATCGATGCTTGGATTCACTGGTGACCGTCCCAGGGTAAACCCCGACTCCCACCTTTCCTCGGAGCCCAAGCTTACTCGCCCCTAACCTAGCGGCGCTCGATGGGAACGTACTTCTGCGGATACGCCGGCCCTACGTAATCCGCCCGCGGACGGATCAGGCGGTTGTCGTCGAGTTGCTCGATGACGTGGGCGGCCCAGCCGCTGATTCGCGACACGGCGAAGACAGGAGTGAATAAATCAACGTCAATCCCCAGCGTCTGGTAAGTGGAAGCGGAGTAGAAATCCACGTTGGCGTTGAGCTTTTTTTCAGCCTTTACGAATTCTTCGATCTTGTGCGACATCTCAAACCATTTGCTCTGGCCGCTGCTCTTGCCCAGGTCGGCGGACATCTTGCGCAAATGCGTGGCTCGCGGATCTTCGGTGTGATAGACGCGATGGCCGAAGCCCGGAACTTTCTTCTTCTGCGCCAGCATGCCCTTCACGTAATCGATGGGGTCAATTTTTGCCTTATCGATAGCTTGCAGAATGTGGAACACGGCCTCATTGGCGCCACCATGCAGGGGTCCTTTCAGCGCACCGATGGCTGCGGTCACCGCGGAATGCATATCGGACAGGGTCGCCGCCACCACTCTGGCCGCGAAGGTGGAAGCGTTGAGTTCATGGTCGGCGTGCAGGATGAGGGCCATATCCAGCGCCCGTTCTGCTGTCTCCGAGGGCTTGGTGCCGTTCAGCAGCAGGAGAAAATTGGCCGCATGAGAGAGCGACGGATCTGATTCAACGACGTTCTTGCCCTTGCGTACACGATCGTAGGCCGCCACGATCATGGCGATCTGCGAAGTCAGCCGGAAGGCTTTGTGCAGGTTGGCGTCATGGTCGTTCTTCTTGTCTTCAACATCGTAAAAGGAAAGGGCCGATACTGCGGTGCGCAGTACGTCCATCGGCTGAGTCTGCCTGGGAGCGGTGCGCACCAGATCGATGATGGCAGGATCCAGCTTGCGCTCTTCCGCCAGCTGCCGGCGAAATTCCTTCAGCTCATTCTGCGTGGGCAGTTTGCCATACCACAACAGGTAGCAGGTCTCCTCGAAGTTGGAATGGTCGGCAAGTTCGTGAATGTCGATGCCGCGGTAGGCGAGGACGCCCTGCTCTCCGTCGATGTAACAGATACTGGAATTGGTAGCGACTACTCCTTCCAGGCCCCGGGGGGCGTGTGTGGCGGTCAGGCTGGACATATTCCCTCGCTCGAGATTTTGTACCCTGGTTGAGGCCGCACGGGGAGGAAAAATGACGCGTGCTGTCGCAACTAACTTTTATACGCCAAAAGGTTTAACTTTCCAAGACGGCCTACCCAATCGATAGTTCGCTCGTGTTGACTTGCTTTGCGTCCTTTGCGGTCTTTCTTCGCGTTCTTTGCGGTAAAGGGTTTGACCTCGCCTGAGTCGTGCAGAGGCCTTAACCGCAAAGGACGCAAAGAAGAGTCCCGCAAAGAAGAGGCCCAATTGTTCGCCAACGTTTGAGGGTGAAAGCGCAAGTGCCGCCCGCGCACGAGCGGGACGCTCGCGCCCACGTTGAGACGAATACACGAAGGTACACTGCCCTTGGCAAAACTCTCGGGTCCCCCTCCCCTTCCCAGTTACAATCGGGACGTGCGCTGGGGAAACTTCATACGGCTCGCCCTTATCGTGCTGACATTGCGATTGGCGGTCTCCGCCAGCGACCAGCCAGCCACAGCGCCGCTCTTGCCGTGTCCTGAAGGTACCCCTGAGGCGGTTTCCTGCAATCCCTCCAAGAAGGAATTGAAAGAAGCCGGCCAGGCGTTTGCCAAGGGGCTGAAGCTGCAGCGGGAAAAGCGCCAGGACGAAGCCTTCGATCAGTTCGAGACGGCGGCGCGCCTGGATCCCAAAGATGTGGAATTTGTGACGGCGCGCGAAATGACCCGCCAGCAACTGGTCTTCGACCACCTTGAGCGGGGCAATGATGAAATGCGCCAGGGCCGACAGATCGAGGCGCTGGCCGAGTTCCGCACCGCGCTGCATCTGGATCCCCAAAATGAATTTGCCCGGCAGCGTTTGACGGATGCGATGGGAGAGTGGGTGCCGAAGACCTCAGTGGCACCGCAGGTGGTGGCGGCCACCGATGAAATTCGCGTCGTGCCCGATTCTACGCAGGCCGATTTTCATTACCGCGGCGATGGCCGCGGACTGCTGACTCAGGTCGCTGCGGTGTTCGGCGTCACCGCTATCTTCGACGAGTCCGTGGTCTCGCGCCAGGTCCGGTTCGACATCGGCCACGCGAACTTTTACACCGCCATGGCCGCGGCCTGCCAGATGACTCACACTTTCTGGACGCCGCTCGACAGCAAGCAGATTCTGCTGGCGGCAGAATCGGTGCAGAACCACCGCCAGTTTGATCGCATGGCGTTGCGCACTTTCTATCTGCCGGGCGTCACCTCTCCGCAGGAACTGAATGACATCGTCAACTTGCTGCGCAATCTTTTTGAGATACGCCTGGTGACTCCGCAGCCCAGCAAGAGCACCATCGTGGTCCGGGCGCCGCGGAAAATGCTGGATGCCGCCACCAGAATTATCGAAGAGCTGGGAGACTCGCGCCCGCAGGTCATGCTCGACGTGCACGTGTACGAGATCACAAACAGCCTGACCCGCAACATGGGATTGCAGATTCCCAATAACTTTCAGTTGTTCAATATTCCGGCGGGCGCTCTGGCGGCGCTGGCCGGACAGAACATCCAGGACCTGATCAACCAGCTGATCTCAGGCGGCGGCATCAACCAGGCCAACTCGCAGGCCCTTTCCGGGCTGCTGGCCCAGCTGCAAAATCAGCAGAGCTCGGTCTTCAGCCAGCCCCTGGCAACATTTGGAAACGGCCTCACGCTCATGGGTCTAAGCCTGGGAACGGCGGGGGCGCAACTGTCGCTGAACGAGAGCACGGTAAAATCACTCGAGCACGCCTCGCTGCGAGTCGCCCAGGGCACGGATGCGACCTTTCGCGTGGGCGCGAGGTATCCCATCCTCAACGCCAGTTTCGCCCCGGTCTTCAATACTCCGGCGATTGCGTCCGTGATCCGGAACAACTCGTTTCAAAGCCCCTTTCCGTCATTCAACTACGAGGACATTGGGCTAAGCGTCAAAGCCAAGCCTCGCGTAAACGGGAGCTCTGACGTCAGCCTGGACCTGGAAATACAGTTTCGTGCTTTGTCGGGGCAGTCGATTAACGGAGTGCCGGTGATTTCGAACCGCGAGTACAAGGGCAGCATCTCGCTGATGAATGGAGAGCCGGCTGTGGTGGCTGGAGCAGTCACGAATTCCGAGCAACGCAGCCTGAACGGGATTCCCGGCCTGGGTTCGGTGCCGGGGCTGAATCAGGTGATGACCAGCAACAGCAAACAGTTGAGCGAGGACGAATTGCTCATCGTTATTACGCCGCGGGTCATCAGCCACGAGCAAAATCAAAACGCGGAAGTCTGGCTGCAAAAATAAGCAGAAGGGCACGGGTTACTCGTGCCACTGACGTTCTGAAAACGGATCGCGCTTCAGCGCCCGAGGTCAGCTGTTGGCGCGCGATCCTCCCATTGGGATCCCTAGAGATTTTGCTTTGTCCACTGGTCAATCTGCAGCAGCGCCTGCTTAAGGTTTTCCAGCGAATTGGCCACGCTGAAGCGCAAATAGCCTTCCCCGAATTCTCCAAAAGAAGCTCCCGAGAGGCAGGCCACGCCAGCCTGTTCCAGCAGCGCCTCGGAAAGCTTCCGCGAACTCCAACCGGTCTTCGTGATATTGGGAAAGGCGTAAAAGGCCCCCTTCGGCATGCGGCAGGAGAAGCCTTTGATCCGGTTCAATCCGGCAACAAAAACGTCCCGCCGATGCTGGAAGTCCGACCGCATCCGGCCCACCGAAGCCTGGTCGCCGCGGATGGCCTCGACTCCGGCTATCTGGGTAAAGCTGGCGGTACAGGAATTCGAGTTGGTCATGAGCCGCGCGATGTGCGTCGCCAGGTCTGCACGCATGACTCCGTAGCCCAGGCGCCATCCGGTCATGGCGTAAGTTTTGGAAAAGCCGTCGAGCAAAATCGTGCGTTCCTGAAAACCGGGCACCGACATGATCGAGTAATGCTCGCCTTCGAACAGCAGCCGGCTGTAAATTTCATCCGAAAGGATCATGATATTGCGATCGCCAATAACTTCGGCGATGTCATGGACATCCTGTTTGCTCAAGACCCCTCCAGTGGGATTTTGTGGCGAATTCAGGATGATAAGCCGGGTGCGCTCGCTGATCAGCGAAGCCAGTTCGTCCACATCGAAGCCAAAATCTTTTTCTTCCCGCAGACGAATGGGCACAGCCCGCGCCCCGGCATAGTGAATCATCGACTCGTAAATCGGGAAGCCGGGATTGGGAAAGATGACTTCATCACCCGCATCGGCCAAAGCCAGCAGAGTAAAAAAAATAATTGGCTTGCCGCCGGGAACGACCACCACTTCTTCGCTCGTGACCCGTACTCCGCGCGAGCGGCTGACGTCATCCGCAATGGCCTGGCGCAACTCGGGCAGGCCGGCCGACGGGCCGTAGTGAGTCCAGCCCTGACGCAGCGCGCCGATTCCAGCTTCCACCACGTTGGCCGGAGTGTCGAAGTCGGGCTCGCCAATTTCCAGGTGGATAATTTTCTTGCCCAGACGCTCCAGTGCCCGCGCCTTGTTCAGGACTTCAAAGGCAGTCTCCGTCCCCAGCCGCGACATGCGCTCAGCCAATCGAAGTTCGTGCTGCGTGGCTTTCTCCATAGCTAGGCAAAACACGTCATTATATCCCCCCGTGTGGCGCGGGCACCCTCGCCCGCGAGGTTTGGGCCTTAACCTCAAAGCCGCGGGCGGGGGCGCCCGCGCCACGCGGGGCCTTATTCCTTCTGGTTGACCCACTCCCAGCCGAAGCGGCCCTTGATGCAGAGATGTCCCTCGGTGATTTCCTGATCGAGAGGCGAAGTTACTTTGACGATCTTCTCGTCCTGTACGTGTACGGTCAGGGTGCAGCCTACGCCGCAATAAGGGCAGATGGTGTCGGTGCGCGTTTGTTTGGACTCATCCCAGGTGCCGGCCTGGCGCATCTCGTACTCGCTGCGAAACATGAGTGCGCCGGTGGGGCACACCCCGATGCAGTTGCCGCAGTAAACGCACGCCGAATCGGTCAAAGGCACGTTGTATTCAGTCGAGATGCGGGCCTCGAAACCGCGGCCCGCGACCGCGATAGCAAAGGTATTTTGCGCGTCCACGCCACACGCTTCCACGCATTTGTAGCACAGGATGCATTT
>DATGYF010000098.1:0-1933 GCA_035298145.1 Terriglobales bacterium
GTAAGCAGCGGTTGCACCTGCATGCCGTTTTCTTCCGCCGCCGCGGAAAGCGCGGTGAAGTTCACGTGCGCCGTGATGTCCTGCTCACCCGGGGCCGCGTAAGGATTGGGAGCGGCGGAGTGCTGCCGGTAAGCCATCAGGGTTCCACGATGGCGGCCGGCCAGCTGCTCCGGGCGAGTGTAGCCATAGTCCACCGCTACAATCAGTCCCTTACGCATCGATGCGGCGAGGCCCGCCATGTAGCGATGCGCGAGCAGCGGAACCTCGATACGCTCCCCTGCCTCGGGATGCACCCCGTAGCGGTCTAGAAAGTTCAATTCGTCCGTAGAGGACGGGACCCAGACTTCGACGAAGCGGCCACTTTCACTCGATATGCGAAGTGTGCCTTCAGCGCTGAGTACCTCCACCGGCAGCGCGTCCAAGAATTCATTGGCGAACACGACGACAGGAACCTCAGGGGCCAAAGCCCGCTCGTCCATGGCGTTACCTGGCACGGCTGAAGGCGGGCCTTCCTGTGTCCCCTCCGTCGGAAGGTAGAAGCTTTCGGCAATGTCGCGGGAGGGCCGATCCGTGGCCGCGCCGCCCGACGCTTCCCCGAACCAGGGCTTTCGCACCTGAAGGCCTTCGTTGGCGCCCTCCGAAACTGAAGATGCCGTCCCACTTTCGAGAAACCGGGTGAGCACTCCCCGCAGCCGCTCTCGTAATCTGGGTGAGCGTTCCGCCAGTGAATAATGCAGGGCATGAAAAAACGAAGGAAACTTCTTCTCTGACCAGGTCAGCACGTCCAGTGCAAACAGTCCGCGGCCGGGCCCCAGTTCCAGGATTTCAATCTGCGGTGGTGACCCCAGCGCCCGCCATATTTCCTCAAACTGCCGGGCCAGGAGACGTCCAAAAACCGCGTTCACGTCGCTCGAAGTATAAAAATCCCCGGCCTTACCGAATTGCTCGGCGTTTCGGGAGTAGTAGCCCAGATCGGGATGGTAAAGACACAACTCCATGTAGCGTGAGAACGGGATCGGCCCCTGCTCGCTGATCTCCTGTTCGATGATCTGGCGCAGGCTCACAGGCCCTTTCGTTGGCGGTCCGCCCGGTCCTGGGGCGTGCGGATAAACATTTCGACGATGTAGTCGTGCAGGCAGTCATAGAGCTGTCGCTGGAACCCCCACTCGAACTGGGGATGATCGAGATCGCGGGGATGAAGTTCGAAGTAGTAGGTATGCACCGGGACTGGCGGATTCCTGAACTGAATGATGACTTCAACGGCCTCGCCCTTGACCCGCGCAGAGAAATCGAGCAGGGGGTGCTCGTAGAGTTTCAGTTGCTCCAGCACACGCTCAAGCCGCGAGTTTGGATCAGTCACCCAATGATTCTATCGTGTGTGTGGGGCGGGCGCCCTCGCCCCGCCGCCTTCAAGCGATGATTTCAGGAAACTGTTCTGCAGTCTCCGGTTTCAGTCTCCGGTTTCAGTCTCTGGGTCTGGGGTCCGAAGTCCGGGTCCAGATCTCAGTTCCTGGATCTCAGTTCTCAGCTTTACTCGTATCTCAGTGCCTCGATTGGATCGAGCTTCGCCGCTTTAATGGCAGGCAGCATGCCGCTGACGATGCCCACAAAGCTGAGAATGCCGGTGGACCAGATCAGGGTAGCGGCGTCGATGGTCAGGTGAATATCGCCTTCGTCAGCGCCTTCCTGAAATGCGCTCCATAGCGTGAGTGACGGCACTGACCAGGAGACCAGATAAGCAAAAGCCACGCCCAGTAGCCCTCCCAGTGCAGTGATGACCATGGCTTCGGCGAGGAACTGGAAGAGGATGTGCCAGCGGTGCGCGCCCAGTGCTTTTTCCACGCCGATCTCCCGGGTGCGTTGCGTGACCGAAACCAGCATGATGTTCATCAGCCCCACGCCGCCGATCCCCAGCGTGAGCAGGCCGATGAAA
>DATGYF010000099.1:0-3393 GCA_035298145.1 Terriglobales bacterium
CCAAGCATGATCGCGCGCGGCAGCCCGCAAGGGTAGCTGCGAGAGCAGGTCGGTGAGGGTCTAAAGCGAGCTACTGGCCGAGATGAATGGGCTTAACATCACCTCGGGGCTCTTATTTTTTGCGGGTCACGGTCCCTGTACAACCTGCAGCTTTTCCGCCGGCGCCAGCCGGGCGCGAAAGATAGAGTTGGTCGAAGCCACTTCGCCGACTGCATCCACATGCACGTCGTAGGCTCCCCGCGGCAGATTCTCGGCAAACGGAATTTCAAATTCGTCGGTATCTTTGTTCAGGGTGAAGTGCTGATAGCCGACGGCCGTAGCCCGGCCATATTCGTTGACCGCCAACGCAATCACGGTGAAGTCGAAATCGTCCCCGGTCTGGTTGGACACACGGATGGCGGCTTCCAGGCGGTGGCCCGTAATCTTCGGTTTCCTGCTCCACTCGACCACCAGGGGCGCGACAGCGGACATGATGAATTCTTTCTTCTTTTGGGCCGCGGGCTTGCCGCTATCGGTGACGGTCACAATGAACCGAAAGGTATCAACTTCGGTGGGGATACCGCTCAGAGTTCCGTCCGGCGCCAGCTCGATACCGGTGGGCGGGGTCCCGGCGGTCACCTCCCAGGTGAGAGGAGTGATGCCGCCTTGAGCCTCCAGCTTGAAGTGATAGGGCCGGCGCAGGAACGCTTTGGGCAGGGGAGCAGTCGAGAACACGATAGGCTCGCCGGTAGCCGCACCCTGCTGGGCGGAGGATGATCCCAACAGCGCCAGGCACAAGATTGCCGATCCTGCGACCCTCAGTTTCATAGGAGCCCTAATTGGCACTTTACCACTGGACGGGACGGCCTGAAGCGCCCGGAAGGCCAGTGCCAGGAGCCTGGCGTTTCCCACCGTGTGGAACAGCGGGCCGCCCGCATGGGAAATTTCTAACCCGCGGTCACCCCGGCACTCGACTCGTGCGGCTTCGTCACGGTAAGCTAAATGGTTTTGTGGAGGGCGTGAGAAATGCAAGATGTAGTCGCCAGGCTTTGGCCGGAGATCCAATGGATCGAAGACAAGAAGCTGCGCAGCCAGGTGACTCAGACCTGGGGCAGGGCGTTGGAGCGCAGCCCGCTGAAGCCCGACGACCTGAATACGATTCCCTTCACGCTGCTGGTGCCCAATTGCCCTATCACCTTCATGGAGCACAAGCGTTGCGTGGTGCACATCGCGCGCCAGAGCGCCGAGGCCATGCAGCAGTTCATGGGGCGCGCCCTGCCCATTCACATGGACACAGTGATCGCGGGCGCCATTCTCGCGGATGTGGGCAAATTGCTGGAATACGAACTGGGGGCGGACGGCAAAAGCCGGCAGAGCGAACGTGGGGAGGCCTTGCGCCATCCCTTCACTGGGGTCGCGCTGGCGCTGGAATGTGGCGTGCCTGATGCGGTCTGCCATATCATCGCGGCCCACGCCGCCGAAGGCGACCTGGTGAAGCGCAGCACTGAAGCCTACATCGTGCATCACGCCGATTTCATGGCGTTCTTGCCTTTCAAGAACCCCAAAAACATCAAGCTGAAATAGGAGAGTTTGCGTTGGCTACGAAACCAGCTGTCGCCAAAGAAACGATTACCGCCGCCATGTCGCGCTGGGCTGCCGGCTTGAGTTATCCGCAGTTGTCACAGGAAGCGGTGTACCAGGCCAAACGCTTTCTGCTGGATTCTGTCGGCTGCGCCCTGGGCGGATTCCAGCAGCACGACGTGAAGATCGCTCTCGAGGTGCTCGACGAGATCGCCGGAAGCGGTCCGGCGACCGTGATTGGCACGGGCAAGCGCATCGACCCAGTCTCGGCCTCGCTGGCCAATGGCTTGATGATCCGCTGCATGGACTACAACGACATTTACTGGAAGCAGGATCCATCGCATCCATCCGACATCTTTCCGGCAGCGCTGGCGGGTTGCGAACGCGCCAAGAGCGATGGCAAGGAGTTGATTGTCGGCCTGGTCCTGGGACACGAGTTCGAGATGCGCTTCTGCGAGGCGGCGTTTCCCGGCATTCGGGAACGCGGCTGGCATCACGCCACGCTGACGGCTTTTGTTTCACCGATTGTTGCGGGCCGTGCCCTGCACCTCGGATGGGAGCAGATACAGCATGCCATCGGAATTTCTGCCAGCCGTCATGCCACGTTGGGGGCGGTCGCTGCCGGAAAGCTGACCATGATGAAAAACACGGTCGATCCCATGGCGACGCAGAGCGGTGTGCTTGCCGCGCTCATGGCCGAGAAAGGGTACACCGGCCCCGAGCACGTGGTGGACGGCAAGGAAGGCTTGACTCACTGTTTCGGGCCGTCCTGGAAATTAAACCTGCTGACGGATGGGTTGGGCGAGTCGTGGCGCATCACCCAATGCGGCATGAAGGCATTCCCCACCGAGGCGCTCACTCACACGCCGATTTCCGCGGTGCTCGATATCGTCAAATCAAATGACCTGAAGCCGGAACAGGTGGAGAAGGTCCAGATACGCTCGCTGGCGCGGGCGGCGGATATTCTTTCCGATCCCAGCAAGTACGATCCGCAGTCGAAAGAGACAGCCGACCACTCGCTGCCCTATGTGATTGCAGCGGCCATCGCCGAGCGGCAGGTTACGCCGGTGCAATTCGAGATGAAGAAGATCATGGACCCGACCATCCGGGCGCAGCTGAAAAAGGTCGAAGTAGTGGCCGATCCCGAGATCGAGAAAGTCTTCCCCGCGCTGCAGCGGGTGATCGTGAATCTCACTACCACCGATGGCCGGACGTTTAGCAAGCAGCTGGATTATCCCAAGGGCGATCCTCGCAACCCGCTCTCCGACGCGGAAGTTGAGGAGAAGTTCGCGGCGCTGGCGGATGGTGTACTGTCGGAAGGCGCGCAGAAAAAACTGAAGGACGCGATCTGGAACCTGGAGAAAGTCGGGTCGGTGAGCAAGCTGATGGCGTTGATGAAGGCGGATGTGAGGAGGAAGGCGGCGCGGATGTCGATGACAAAGGGATCGAAAAGGCGATAGCTGTTGCGGGACCTACATGCCAAGCCGCGGAGCGGCGTCAAGAGTGTAGCCCCGGGGCGTAAGCCCCGGGTAAGAAGGGAAGCGAATCAGCCCGGAATGGGCGAAGGAAACCGGCGATGCAGACGTTTTGTTCTCACGAAATTTGCGAGGATCAAGAGGCGAACGCCGATATAGCCGGGCCATGATCAGATGATAGGGGTCCTTCGACTTCGTATCTGCTTCGCGGAGCGAAGCAGATACTCCGCTCAGGATGACATGTAACAAGGACCAGGGGTGTTTATGGGTCAGACCATCGTTGAAAAAATCGCGCAGGCGCATCTGGCTGAGGGGCCGAAACGGCCGCTGCGGACTGGGGACTTTGTTGCCATCCGGC
>DATGYF010000100.1:0-3590 GCA_035298145.1 Terriglobales bacterium
GCTGCGCTGGCCTTCGCGATGTTTCTGAAAGTCCGCGCCCAGGCCGCGGCTGAATTTTCCATCACGGCGCATGGCCGCGACCCGGAAATCTGCGGGCGAGTCGAAAACCATCTCATCCTGACCACCTACCGTGAAGTCTTGCAGGAGGCGGGCAAACCGGTGCGGCCGCTGGCCCTCTACATCGACAACCAGATTCCCATCGGCAAGGGTTGCGGTTCGTCGGCGGCAGCGCGCCTGGCCGGGATTGCGCTGGCGGTACATTTCGGCAAATTGCGTTGGTCCGATAGCCGCATTGTCGGCGAAGCATCGCGGCGTGAACATCATCCCGACAACGCGGCGGCCTGCTGGATGGGAGGTTTGGCGGTGGCGAGAATGTCGGCGGAGAGCGAAGCACAAGTCGCCAGCATCATTCCGAAAGGTAAGTGGCCGTTGCTGCTGGCGGTCCCCGACGAGGCGCTTTCCACCGAAGAAGCCCGGCGCGTGTTGCCGGCGCAATATTCCCGCGCCGACGCCGTATCCAACGTTCAGAATTCCATGCTGCTGCTGGCGGCGTTCGTGCAAGGCCGCCGCGACCTGCTGGCGGCCGCGCTCGAAGACCGCATGCATCAGCCCTATCGTGCGCCCCTATGTCCGCTATTGCCGGCTCTGCAAAAGCTCGCGGCGGACGCTCCCGCAATTCTGGGCGTGGCCCTGAGCGGAGCTGGACCGTCGGTATTAATCTTTCTGGATGAAAAGGCCGGCGCAGGACGCGCCCAGGCACAAGTGCGGAGGCATTTTCGGGCCCAGGGACTCCGGGCGGAATTGATTCCCACTGCAATTACCAAACAAGGAGCCGGCCAGGGCAAAACCTGGCGACGACGACTCTCCTAACTGCGGCGGCGCTCTTCCCCTTCCGCCAGCCGGCTGTTGGCCGCGAGGCGGAACCAATGCTGTTCAAAACTCAGATGGGGTTCGCGAGCAAATCGATCCGCATAGGAATTGATAGCTCTCTGAAAGTGTTCGATCTCGCGCCGCGCATCGCGCCCGAGGGCGGTGCTCGATGACGGCGGCGTGATCCGACGATGTTTGCTGGTTTTCATTTCCACTCCTGGGACTCTTCCCTAACCACTGTGCCCACAGACAAGGGCGATCACGGCATCATCCTGTGGAAGAACCAGTAGGTGTCAGGCAATCTTCTCTACAGAATCAGGGGAAGGCAGTAAAGTACGGTCGGGGCGCGAAAGTGTAAATGGCACTCTCGTGCCATAAGGGGAATTGAGGCCCTTGTAGCGCCGGCGTCTCGCCGGCTGTCCGGCGGGCGTCCCGCCCGCCGCCGGAGGCAAGATGCCGCCGGGACGGCGGCGCTACACGGCGCTACACAAAGACACCCTCTTCCTTATTGGCGGCTGGCAGGAGGAATAATGCTGTTCATGCGCAGGTATTCGACCATCTGCCCGTAGTGGTCGAAGCAGTGGCCCACAGCCCCCGAGGCCAGCGCCAGACGGGTCGCATTGCTTTCGCCGAAGGGACTCTTCACAGGGGCGACCAGATTCTTTTCGTTAACGCTGACTGCTGCTTTATGAAGGTACTCAAAGGAATCCTTCAAGTACTTCATGATATCCGCCTTGCTCTTGACCGAGGCCGGGCCGCTCTCTTCGCCGGTGTCCACCGGAGGCTTCTCGCCGAGGACGGCAGCGGCCAATATGTAGTTGACCGCGGCCACGTGTTTCACCTGATCTCCGAAGGTCCGTACGCCCTTGAACTCTCCGTTGGTTGGGGCGAAGGAATACTTGTCTTCGGGCATGGCGTCAGCTGCAGGCACGAATTCGTGCTCGACGCTGGTGACAGAGCGGTCGAGCACCTGGCTGACGGTGCGAGGTTCGGCAGGTTTGGCAGTTTGAGCGAGCGCGATGCCGCTCAGCAGGAGCAAACAGGCGCATACGGTGTGAAACTTCTTCATTTGAGGTTCTCCTTAAGTAAGTGCTGCAAAAGATCGAAACACGTGGGGACAGCCGCCCTCGGCTGTCCAGCGGAGCGAAGCTCCGCCATTTGTCTGGGGAAAACCCAGTCGAGCTGCGCTCGACCGGACAGCCGAGGGCGGCTGTCCCCACGTCTTTAAAATTCCAAAAAAAGCACGAGCGAAACGCTCGCGCCTACATCAAGCTAGTCTCGAATTACCGCAGGCGTCAGTTCCCACTGCTCCGACGTCAGGCTGTGCCGGCGGACCGCGAGCAGTCCCACGACCATCGCCGCCGCCGAACATAGCAGAGCGGTCGGAACTCCGGCCCGGGTGGCCAAACCTCCCCACACCGTGCTGCCCACCGCCATGCCACCCTGCAAGACCAGCAGATACATGGACAGCGCCCGCGCCCGCAGGAAGGACGGACACATGGTCTGCGCCGCGATGTTCAGACAGGCCAGGATTCCGATCCACGCCGTACCGCTGGCAAACAATACCAGACAGAGCAGAGAAAAAGTTTGCACCCGTCCGGCGGTAAAGGTCATGGCGGCAAAGAGCAGGATGTCGAAAGCCACCAGTCGATTCACGGAGAAGCGCATGCGCACCCGCGGCAGTACGGCGGCGCCGGCCAGAGCTCCGAGGCCAAAAAATCCCAGCAGCAGTCCGTATCCAGTTGCGCCATGAGGACGGGCCAGGATGGGCAGCAGTGCGGGCAGGGAACTGGCGGCCAGGCTGAAAGCGCCCGTCCGGATCAGGATGGACCGCACTTGCGGAGCGCCGCGAACGTAGCGCAGACCTGCCATGAGAGCGTCACGTACCCGTCCCGTAGCGACATGTTCGAAGTGGGGACGCTTCCAGCGATACAAGAAAAAGATTACGCCGAAGAACGAAGCCGCGTTGAGCAGGAATGCGACTCCGGAGCCCGCCGCGGCAATCACCAGTCCGCCGAGCGCAGGGCCGAAAGCGCGAGCCACATTGAAGCCTACAGAATTCAGCGCCACCGCGGGAGCATGATTTTCCGGGCGCACCACTTCCGGCGTGATGGCCTGCCAGGCGGGGTCATTCATCACCGCCCCCAGGCCGAGGATGAACGTAAACAGCAGAAGCACCCACGGTGTGACCTGGTGATAGAGCGTGAGCACGCCCAGCACCCCGGCAGCAACCACCATCCAGCTCTGGGTGATGAGCAGGAAGCGCCGCCGGTCAACCAGATCGGCAAGTGCGCCTGCCGGCAGGATCACCAGAAACACAGGAAGCGTGGTTGCCGCAGTAACCAGGCTGACCATGAGCGGCGACATGGTGAGCTGAGTCATCAGCCAGCCCGCGCCCACGTTTTGCATCCAGGTGCCGGTGTAGGAGATGACGGCGGCGATCCAGAGCGAACGGAAAAGCGGCTCGTGCAATGGTGCCCAGGCTGAAGTCGTCAGGTTCGGAGACGAGCTCGCGGGCACCGAAGTTTTGATCGCTTCCGTCATAGTCAATGGCTCGCAGCCCCGTCGGACGTTACCGCACTGCTTCCAAACGGCCATTCCTGATTTCGCCATGCCCGCACCAGGTAGATGACAATACCGGTAATAAGGATGACCAGCGCATACCGCACCTGCTTCAGCGAGTTGGTACGGGAAACCAGCACAAAGATGAATCCGATGGA
>DATGYF010000101.1:0-2569 GCA_035298145.1 Terriglobales bacterium
ATGCCGGGCATAGCCTGAGATCATCAGCGAAGCCGGCAGAAGTATGACCTCCGCGCTGGTAATAGGCGCATCGAATACATCGTTCACGTCATCCAGATTCCCCGAATGAGAACGGAAGTAGGGCATCACATGGGGATCGGCAACAATGAGGCCCGCGGTCCCTCCCGCGACAGCAAGAGTGGGCAGCCAGTAGTGTCCCTTCGCCAGTTGAACCGGAAACAGCCAGATGGCTTTTTGATCGCGTAAGAAATCTCCCGGCAGGCTGCGCCATGTTACCTCCCGGTCTGACCCTGAGTGCGCAGGACCGATGGAAACTTGCCGTGTGTGAGACGGACTATCGGGCCACTGGGAGTTCGTGTTTTGCGCATTAAGCCATTGCGTGGTGAAAGCAACAACGGCGCAAACGATGAGTCGGGAGAGCCTGTGCATCGAGATGGTTGGATGCGGCCCTGTAATCATGGGTAGCCTGTGGCAACGCTCGGGTTGAGTGAAATACACGAAATGGGGTGCTTACCAGGTATGATCGGCGCGCTCCGAGAAGGCCTTAGGTAATCTGGACGGAGGAAACAATCTTAGGTAACGAGAGTTTCCCCAGCCTCTATTTTCCGATGCAAAACCTGCTGAAGATCAGATTGAGGATGTCATCGTCGGTGGTGGCACCAGTTATCCCGTCGAGCGGACGCAGTGCGCTGTACAGGTCGAGCAGGATCATCTCGTGCGGTACCTTACTCCGCACCGCATTCGCCGCGGCATCAAGCCCCGCCAGTGAGTCGCGCACCAGGCCCTGATGCCGCGTGTTGGTCAGGAAGCCAGTTTCGCGGCTGCCCTCTGACTCTCCTCCCGCCTGGCGCAGAATCTCAGCGCGCAGCTCCGGAATGCCTTCTGCGGTCAGCGCCGACACACGAACTCGCCGCAACTGCGAACTGGGAACTGCGAACTGCGAACTGATTTTGTCTGACTTGTTTTCCACCAGAATGGCGGTACGCTGCGCCACCAGTTCCAGCAATCGGAAGTCTTCAGCCCCGGCCGGCTCGGAAGAATCCAGCACCATCAGCACCAGGTCGGCCTCGGCCAGGGCTTCCATGGACTTGCGGATGCCGATGTCTTCCGCTTCATCCAGAGCGCGGCGAATACCGGCGGTATCGACCAGGTTTACTGGAATACCGCCGAGGGCAACCGTTTCCGTCACCAGATCGCGAGTGGTTCCGGGTGCGGCGGTGACGATGGCGCGGTCACTTTCGACCAGGCGAT
This sequence comes from Terriglobales bacterium, assembly GCA_035298145.1. Taxonomy (GTDB): domain Bacteria; phylum Acidobacteriota; class Terriglobia; order Terriglobales; family Acidobacteriaceae; genus JAIQFF01. Next base: position 1,252 of record DATGYF010000101.1, read on the forward strand.
TGAACAGACTCGATTTGCCCACGTTGGGCCGGCCAACGATAGCGAGCGTCAGTCCCTCATGGACCAGCTTGCCATAAGCGAATGAGGCGGCCAGCTGTTCGAGCGGAGCTCGAATGGCAGAGATGTGATCAAGGATCTGTTCTGCGGGAAGGACCGAGACGTCATCCTCGGCAAAGTCAATCCCGGCTTCGAGCAGAGCGATCAGCTCCACCAGTTTCTGCTTGATGGGCTGGAGCCGGCGAGAGAGTGCGCCGTCAAGCTGCTGGGCGGCGACCTTGGCTTGATAGAGGGTTTGCGATTCGATCAGATCGCGGACAGCTTCAGCCTGGGTAAGATCGATGCGGCCATTGAGAAAGGCGCGCATGGTGAATTCACCTGGCTCGGCGAGCCGTGCGCCATGCGCCAGCGCCAGTTCGATGACGTGGCGCAGCACAACGGGCGAGCCGTGGGCCGAAATTTCGATGATGTCGTCGGTCGTGTAGGAATGAGGTGCGGCAAAATAAGTTACGACAACTTCGTCGATACGCTGACCCTGATTGTGAGAGGAAAGGTGTGGAGCGGGCGGCCCCGCCCGCTGCTTTTGTTCTTCTGCCTGTGCGCCGCTGCCGGCTTCCCTGCGGGCGAGGGCGCCCGCCCCACACGGTTCCACCAGCTCTCCAAAGACCGCTCGCCCGGGTTCAAGCTCGTGCTTCAGGCGCAGCATCGGGGCAGCGATGACGCGCGCCTCAGGGCCAGCGATGCGCACAACCCCGATGCCGCCTCGGCCAGGCGGAGTGGCGATGGCAACGATGGTGTCGTCGAGGTTCACGAGGAGATTGTAGCGGGTGAAAGCGCAAGCAATGATGGCCGTGTCATACAGCGCCTAGGTGCAGCTGGCAACTTCACAATTGCGACGATAAACGAAGAAATAATAGAAAGCAGGACCGAATGGGAGGAGAAAATACAAGGGTAGAAACCAAATCGCCTTTTTCAGCCAGCCGGAATTATCAAAACCCAACCAGAAGTACCACATTGCGACGGAGAGCAAAGCAGTGCCAACAAGTCCGGGCCAAAGGAGAAGACGAACGATAAAACCGGTGGCCGCAATTTCTTCGAGGGTAGCGTGACCCGACATCCTGAATGCCGTCATGCTAGCAATAAGCACCCCGAAAAAGGACAAGGCCGCAAGCGCGCACACAAGATAGACCCGACGTGCAGTGCGGGAGATAATCCAGGTCTTCTTGATTGGCAGATATAGCATTGCCCGAGCAGCCTAGCATTGTGTCGTTCCCGCCTCAAGCAGTCCCGAAGCTAGGAAACACTTCTCCGGGGGGGCTTG
>DATGYF010000102.1:0-2532 GCA_035298145.1 Terriglobales bacterium
GTTGCCACCGGCGACCTGGGCGCCGAATAGTGGAGACTCAGACCGAGATCTCCGAGATACAGCGCGCTCACGAACGATTCTCCGGACGCAGTGCGATTCAGCAACAGAGTGCTGCCGACCGCGGGTCGTTCCGCCGAGACGGAGGCGGGCAGCACGATTGCGATCTTCGCTTCTCCGGTTTTGCCGACCATGATGGCCGCCGGCAAACTCGGAGACTGCAGCGCGAACGAGTAAACCCCTGGGGTCAGAAGCACGTTGCCCCAGCGGGCGTCGTGGCTAAGGGTGAACTTTCCGGTAGCGGACTGCGCCTGGGCAGGAATCGCGGACGCTCCCGCCAGCACAATTGCTAGAACGAACATCTTGAAAAGCATGGAACTGCGAATTGATTTCATGACCTGATCTCCTCTGTAGTTGTCGCGAGCCGACACACCGGCGCGTACGCCGGACGAGCATCGCTCGCGTGGTTTCTGTTGGGACGACGAGGTCAGGAATGGAACAACGTCAAACGACAGGAGTTAGGGAACGAACTTCGGAGTTCGCAGCACCTGGGCTTGCAGTCTGTTTCGTCCATACAATTGGACATTGCTACTGTGCCAGCGTGAGGCGCCGAAGTCCAATTCAAAAAATCAATTACCAGTATCTTTCAGAGCTTCGTCATCGTGACCGGCAACTCGCCAGATCTCGCGGAGCTGCGCTCCGCCGGGCGGGTGGGACACCCGCCCCTACGTCTTCTGCGTAAAAATAAAGGCCGCCTCGGGGGCGGCCTTTTTCAGCAAACAAAATTTTACGACGTGACTCCGGCTCCCGCCTGGGGTGTTGCTGCCGCCGCGGTTGCGGCTGCTGCTTCGTTCAGAATGCGGTGGTGAATGGTAAACAGCGCCAGTTCCAGCCGGTCGGAGACGCCGATCTTGTCATAAACGTTGCGCAGGTAGTTCTTGATCACCTGCTCGGTGGTGCCCAGCTGCGACGCGATCTCTTTGTTTTTATAACCCTGAACAATCAGAGCGACGATGCGCAGTTCCTTCGCGGTCAGGCGGTCGCGAACCCGCAGCCCGACCATATCGTTTTCGGTCAGCTCGCTGGGGACGGCAATGTCCTGCACCCAGTTTTCGCCGCGCGCCACTTTGCGCACGCAGTCCACCAGCGCGGCGCTGGTCACGTTGCGATAGACCACGCCGTTGGCCCCGGCACCCATGTAGCGCTGCGCGCTCTCGCCGGTATCGGCCAGCACCACCACCCGGGTTTTCGCTTTGGCAGCGGCCTGCAGGATACCGTTGAAATCGGAATGGAACCCGCCTGCAACCACCAGAACCGCGGCGCGAAATTTGTCCAGGGCCATGAACATCTGCTCCTGGGTTTGCGCCTGCGCCACGATGCGCATTTCATCCTCTACCGCCAGCACTTTGGCAATGCCCGCCCGGAAGATGGCTTGATTGTCGGCCAGAATCAATTTCAGCATCTCTTCAGCTCCTCGCCTCTAGTGGCGAACAAAATCGTAGGAGTCAATCACGCAGGCCACACCGCGCGCCTCCGTGGGACCGCCGGCAGGTTCGTCGGTGCGCACCACGCGCCCCCGGCATTGGATGACTACACCTTCTTTGGCCCCCGTCATTTCTGGCGGTAAAGTAATCTCGAATTCGACTGTCGAGCCCATCTCCAGCGCAGCGTCAGCCTTGATGTACACCCCGGCGGCGCTCAGATTTCCGGTGACGCCGCTGTGCTCGCCGCCTTCCTCTGATTTGTGGATCTTAATCGGCAATTCCAGGGGGAACCGCTTCCCCGTGCGCGCGTCGGACACAAGACCTCCTCGCTCCTGCCCATTTCCAGCTGCGAAACCCAGCCCCATGCCGGATCTCCTGAATAGAGCCACAACCATCTGCTTGCGCGGTTATATCACGGATGACGCCCCTCGGAACAGCCTGATAACGCAACAGAAAGGGTAAGAACTAGATTCCCCCAAGGTGCGGGACTGACTATCCGGTGCCCCGTTTACACGCTTTCGGCCGGAACCAGCTGAACCTCGACCGGGTGCGCGATTCTATCCCGCCCACGTTATACAAGTCTCCTACCCTAAATACCTTACGTGGACAAACTCCGTGCTCTGGCCGGCACCCAATACTCGTGAAACCAAGTCCAGGATGCTGGCTCGCAATTCTGCTTCTCCTCACCGCTGGCACCGCCGCTGGTCAGGTGATCTCAGCGCCGTCCACGGAGGCATTCGCCGGTAATGTAGCGGGCCATCAATCCATTACTGGACGGCAACGGCTGCGTTGGTTCGTAAAGAGCACGGTGGGTCCGCAAAGCCTCGCCTCCGGCATGTTCACGGCGGGCCTCGGCACGGCTAGAAACAGTCCCCGCGAGTACGGCTCTCATTGGGGCGGCTTCGGCGAGCGATACGGAACCAGGCTTAGCGGCGTTGCAACCAGCAATGCGATACAGGCGGCAATGGGCACTCTATGGGGAGAAGACCCCCGCTATTTCCGCGCTACCGGCCAACCCTTCAAGGGACGAATCAAAAACGTAGTGGTCATG
>DATGYF010000103.1:0-8406 GCA_035298145.1 Terriglobales bacterium
ATCCTCGCGGCTGCAGACGCAAGTCACCGGTTTGGCCAGCCGCATCGTACAACTGGATGACACCGCATGCCGGCTGGAGTCCGGGATGGAGACCAGGCTTTCGCAGATGGCCAGCGACCAGATATCCGCAGCCCGGATGCAGTTGGAGACCGCGGTCGATGTAGTGCTCAAAGAATTGGGTACGCGCAACGCCAAGGAACTCGACCGCCAGCTGGATGACGCGCGCGGAAAGCTGAAGATCGTTCAGAAGGGAATCGAGACTTCAGTGTCCGACCTGGTCAAGACCGAAGTCGCGGCCAGCCTGCTTTCCTTCGGGCAAACCATGGAAGAACTGGCGCAGGATTCCGTCGGACGGTGGCGCACGGCCTTGAGCAAGGACCTGACTTCGGTGGCCCAGATTCTGGGCAGCGGATTTCAGAAGGAACCTGGATCGAACCGCGGCGAGCAGGAAGCGGAAGAATAGATTTAATCCCAGCGGCGGGCGGGAGGCCCACCGGACAGCCGGCGAGACGCCGGCGCTACATAGCTGCCAAGCTAGGGCGCCGTCGGCGTGGGGCGCAGATCGATATTGCCGACTCCGCCGGAGACATCGAGCCGCAGGGTCACCGGCGACTTGCCATACATATCGTTTACGTATTCGTCGCCGTCCCGCTTTAATCCTCCCGAGCTGATCGAACCGATGCCGCCCGTGGCATGGACGCGCACGCCAACGTCCTCCGGCAGCACGATGATGGCATGTCCAACGCCTCCGTGGATCTCAGCGTCGAGGTCCTTCTTCCAGTCGCCGGTAAGGTCCGCGGTGAACTGGCCGGCACCCATGCTGATGTCGAGCCGGGTGAGCGAAAGGCCGCCGACTTTCAAGTCGCTCTGGCCGGCACCCATGTCAACCTTGAGCTGCATGGGAACGTCGTTGGCCAGACGGATGTTCCAGTTGTTGTGCGCTGGGCCGAAGTGAAATTTTTTGCCTGGCTGGGTGACTTCAAGCTCGCCCGTGCCACCCGATACGTGATAGGAAGCCTCCGGCTTGCCTTCGGCCTCGTCATAATTGAAGTCGGCTTCCATAAGCTGTTTGGCGCCGCCGGACAGTTTCAGTTCGCCGGCCGGCATTTGAATGTGGACTCGAACCGGTTCTGATCCTTGCCGGTCGATGGCTTCCACATCGTGCAGGCGGCGCGAGGCGGTCTGAAAGCTGAGAGCAATACCGGCGACGACCAGGAGCAGGATAACGGCAATCTCGCCGCCGCCGAGCCATGCCCGCCCAGCCTGCGAGCTGTCGCGCGGCCTGAACTGGTCCCAGACTTTTCCCAGCCCCAGGAAAATCAGCAGGAGCGGCCAGTAACGAGACAGCAAGGGCCACGGGTCCAGCCCGGGCCGAAAATTGCTGTAGAGAAAGAGCAGGCCCAGGGCGACGAGCAGGACTGCTCCGACTAAAGAACTGCGACGAGTTGCCGGCATCGAGCATCCTCTCAGCGTTCCGCGCTACTTGCGATGGAATTCGGCCGCACTCATTTCTTCAAAAGCGCGTCGAGCCCGGCTTGCGCGATCGCTTCGTCGATCTCGGACTTGGCGCCACTGGCCGCGATTCCGCCCAGAGTCTGGCCATCCACCTGAATGGGCAATCCGCCCTGGTTGGGGAAAAAGTCGGGAAATGCCAGAACTTCGACATCGCCCTTTTTCATGGCGTCGGCGCCGCTCTTTGACGGAGACCGGTAGAAGGCAGCGTGGCGCGCTTTTCGCTGGGCGAATTGAATCGTGTTGAGCGATGCCGTGTCGGCCTTTTCCAGAAAAAGCAGATTGCCGCTCTCGTCCACGATGCAGATCGTGACTTCGACATTCTGCTTTTTGGCTTCCGCCTCAGCGGCGGCCACCATGGTCTTGATCGCGGCCAGGTTCAGATATTTTCGGGTGGGAAGATCGGCGGACGACGTGGCCGCAACCGATGACGCCGTCGCGGCCAGGCTCAACATCACAAAGAGAAGTTTGAACATGCGCAGGATGCTACCAGCTGGCTTCCTGGTTTTCCAGCAGTAACCTCGGGGGTCGGACCTCGGACCTCAGACGTCGGGTTCAGCTCCGACGCAGGGCGTGGAAAAACGTGGCGATGTCGCGGGCCAGGAGCTCAGGTTCTTCAGCGGCGGCAAAGTGGGCCCCGCGCGGCATTTCAGTCCAGCGCTGAAGGTTATAACCGCGCTCGATCCAGGGCCGCGGAGGGAACGGCGCTTCTTTGGGGAAGTGTGCGACGGCGCACGGTACGCCCACCCTTTCACCCGGCTTGAAGTGAAGCGGTGCCAGCTTCGACTCGTAATAAAGACGACACGAAGAATGGATTGTCTCCGTCATCCAATAGAGCGTCACGTTGCTGAGCAGTTCGTCCTTGCTGAAACGGCGCTCGACCTCGCCATCGCAGTCGGACCAGTCGCGGAATTTCTCAATGATCCAGGCGGCCAGTGCGGCCGGAGAATCGTTCAAGCCATAGGCGCCGGTCTGGGGAGTATTGCGCTGCAAGTGGGCATAGGCGCCTGAGTCAACGTACCAGCGGTCGGCATCATCGAGAGACTGTTGCTCGATGTCGGCCAGCTTCGTTCCCGGCTCGAGATCCGGCCGGTAGGATCCCGGAATGTAGTTGAGATGAATTCCGATGACCCGGTTGGCATGGCGTAATCCCAGGATGGTGCTGACCGATGCTCCGAAGTCGCCTCCCTGCGCGGCAAAGCGCGCATATCCCAATTCCGCCATCAGGCCGGCCCATAGCTCGGCAATACGCCAGGTGTTCATGCCGGGACGCGTAGGGCGGTCTGAAAAACCAAATCCGGGAAGGGACGGTACCACCACGTCGAACGACTGCGCCGGGTCTCCGCCATAGCTCTCGGGGTCGGTCAGCAGCGGGATGATCTTGAGCATTTCGAGAAACGAACCGGGCCAGCCATGGGTCAGGACCAGCGGAATGGGCGCTGGTCCTCGGCCGCGCTCGTGAATGAAGTGAATGCCGATGCCTTCGACGGTGCCGCGATAGTGATGGAATGCTGACAGTTCCCTCAACTGCGCTTTCCAGTCGAACTCATCTTTCCAGTACTCACACAGCCGCTGCATGAAGTTGAGATCGACGCCGTATGTCCAGCCCGAGCCCGATATTTCATCGGGCCAGCGCGTGCGGGCCAGGCGCAAACGGAGATCCTCGACCGCGGCTTCGGAATAAGGCAGCGAGAACTTTTCGATACTCAATGGCGTAACCGTTTCATTCAGTATAGATAAAACCACGTAGGGGCGGGTGTCCTCACGCGCCCGGCCGGGGCAAAGCCCGGCTGGTTTGCAGTCCAACGACAAGCCCGGGAATACTCAGTATGGATAGCATCCCACAAATTTTCACCAACCCCAGGCGAGCTTCGCTCGTCCGCCCGGACGAGGGCGTCCGGGCCTGCCCATGATTTCGTTTAGCATGGAAACGTGATGGAGACGAAATCCTTCCGGCAAGTGGGACTGGCCCGCGCCCTTTCGAAGCTTGGCTACTGCTCTCGCTCCGAGGCTGCGGATCTCATTCGGGCGGGGCGGGTGAGTCTCAATGGCAAGGTTCGTCGCGATCCTGAGGCGCGCGTCCGCCTGGAGCGCGATCGAATGGAAGTGGACGGTCAGGCGCTGGCCACCGCCGCCAGGATTTATCTCATGCTCAACAAGCCGCGCGGAGTCGTGACTACTGCGTCCGACGAAAAAGGCCGGCAGACCGTTTATGCGTTTCTGGATTCCGCGCTGCCCTGGGTGGCGCCGGTCGGGCGGCTCGATAAGGCGAGCGAAGGGCTGCTCCTGTTGACCAACGATTCGGAGTGGGCCGCGCAAGTGCAGGCGCCCTCGTCGCACCTGAACAAGACCTACCATGTACAGATCAACCGGGTCGCCGACGCGGCATTGCTGGAATCGCTAAGCAGGGGCGTAAGGACGGAAGAGGGCGAGTTCCTGCGGGTATCGAGCGTTCGCATCCTGCGCGGCGGCAATTGTAATACCTGGCTCGAAATAATTTTAGACGAGGGCAGGAACCGTCATATCCGGCGAATGCTGGCGGCGCTTGGCGTGGATGTACTGCGCCTGGTGCGGGTTGCGATCGGCCCTCTTCCCCTCGGGGAACTGCCCAAAGGGAGTGTGCGCGCGCTGACTGGAGAAGAGAAGCAAGCCATCGATATAGCCTTGCTCAAGCATTTCAACCATGCTGGAAACCGGTCGATCGATTCAGGGCCGCACCGGCCATTCCGCTAGCCGGGTTTTCGGATCAGACCGTGACAATCACAGCACTGCAGCGATTCTTGCCCAGGCGCCGGTAACTGTGGCGGACGGCTGAATCGAAATACACGGCATCGCCTTCCTCGAGGACGTGCCGGTCCGAGCTGATGATCAACTCGAGCTTGCCGCTGATCAGATACAGCAACTCAACTCCGGCATGCTGGTGGGGACGGACTTTTTCCACCGGCACCATCTCGAACTCCGCGTAGAACGCGTTCAACTTTCGTTCACTGGCTTTGAAGTCCAGGCTTTCGAAGTTATAAGCAATTACGCTTGAGCCCGCATTCTCCGGAAACTTCAGGCGCTCCTGCTTGCGCACGATTGAAACCACATGACGCTTGCGCTCATCGGTGAAGAAGAAGTCCAGCCCGACTCCGAATACCATGGCAATCCGCAGCAGAGTGGGCAGCGTCGGAAACAGCTTTCCGCGTTCCAGCTTTGACAGCATGGCCGGAGACAGGCCAGAGTGCCTCCCCAATTCCACCAGTCCCATGCTCTTCTTCAGTCTGAGGTTTCGAAGCTTTTCCCCGAGAGCATAGGGTTTAAGACCCTCTACGATAGTGTTATTCATCGGAGCACGCCCCGTTTTCTCCGCCCGAAATAAAGAAGGTCTTTTTTGACTGCCAGGCAAACCACTTTGGCATTTCCGTAAGTTTTCACAGTAAGACAATAAATGTGCATTACAGTTAATACATCGCGAGCGCAAACCGGCGCAAGAGTAAAGTTAAGCGAAATCAAATAAAAGATTCGGAGAACAAAATGAAAACATTGGACGTGGTAGCGGCAGTACTGCTGGTAGTGGGCGGCTTGAACTGGGGATTGGTGGGCATCGCCCGCTTCGACCTGGTTGCGGCCATCTTCGGCATGCATTTCGGCGAAGCTTCAGCGCTGAGTGCGGTCGTTTACACCCTGGTTGGCCTGGCGGCGTTGTACCAGGCAGTTGGGTTCAAGGCGATTCAACGCCGCTGGGGACATGAGTCTGTCATGGCCAGATAGAGACGGGCCAGCCCTAAAAGAAAAAAGAGCATCACTGTTCAGGCAACGGGAAGAGGCCAATCGGTATCTTCCCGTTTCGCACTTGTCATGAGAAGTTATGGACGCGATCGAAAAACTCAGTCGGGATGACCGGATCACGGTGCGGAGAGCTGGCGCGCCAGACCCGGAGGGAGAGTGCGTGGTGTACTGGATGCAGCGAGCACAGCGCGCCACCGACAATCCTGCCCTGGATGTCGCCATCCGTGTCGGCAATGAACTCAAGAAGCCGGTGGTGGTTTTTCTCGCGCCGGTGCCCTTTTACCCCCGTGCCAACCTTCGGCACTACCATTTCCTGGCAGAAGGCGTTCCGGATATTGCTGAAGGGCTGTCGGCGCGTGGCGCCGGGTTCGTTCTGCGCTCTTATCCCGATCACAGTCTGCTGAAATTCTGCGAAGAAGTGCGGCCTGCGTTGGTGATTGGTGATGAGAATCCCATGCGGGAGCCGGAGCGATGGCGATTGAAAGTGGCGTCCATGATTCGCGTGCCCCTGTGGACCGTGGATGCCGACACGGTTGTGCCCACCAAGCTATTGCTGAAGGAACAATTTGCGGCGCGCACCATCCGGCCCCGCATTCACGCCCTCCTGCCGCGGTTCCTGGCGCGGCCGAAGAATTTGAAAGCTCAGGTGCGCTGGGCTCCCCCGGCGCGGCTGCATTCGCTGCTGCCGTATGACGACTTGATGGCCGGATGGAAACTCGATCGGTCGGTTCAGCCGGTTCCGGCATGGCGTGGTGGGAGCAGGCAAGGGCTGCGCATACTGCGAGAATTCGTGAGCCGGCGCCTGGCGGACTATCCCGAGTCGCGCAACTGCCCCGAGCAACACGGCACGAGCCGGCTGTCTCCGTATCTGCACTTCGGGCACGTGGGTCCGCTCACGGTTGCCCTCGCGGTGCAGCGCAGCGACGCGCCCGCCCGGGCGAAGGAGGCGTTTCTCGAACAGGTGATCGTGCGGCGCGAGCTGGCAATCAATTTCGTGCGTTTCAACCCGGCCTATGATTCCATGGACTGTCTGGAGCCTTGGGCGCAACGCTCTTTGTCCGAGCATGCGCGAGACCGCAGGACGGTGATCTACAGTGAAACAGAACTGGAACAGGGCAGGACCCACGATCCGCTGTGGAACGCCGCCCAGAAGCAGATGGTGCTGGCAGGCTGGATGCATAACTATCTGCGCATGTACTGGGCGAAGAAAATTCTGGAATGGAGTCCGTCAGTGGCACTGGCCTACCAGCGTGCGGTCCAGCTGAATGACCGTTATGAGCTCGATGGGCGCGATCCCAACGGATATGCGGGAATCGCGTGGGCGATTGTGGGTAAGCACGACCGCGCCTGGCCGGAGCGTCCGGTGTACGGAAAAATCCGCTATATGTCGCTGGCCAGCACCGGGCGCAAGTTTGATTCCCGGCGCTACATCGAACAGATCGCGCAGTTGGAAGCGAGGTCACATGTCCAATAACCCGTGGCTTACCTTCGCGCTCTTCCTCGGCATGTGCTTCTCGGTGGCCGCCATTGGATCGGTGTGGACGTCAGCGTCGGTGCGGACCTGGTATGTCCAGTTGCAAAAGCCTTCCTTCAATCCGCCCAGTTGGGTGTTCGGGCCGGTGTGGTCGGCGTTGTATTTCATGATGGCCATGAGCGCGTGGCTGGTGTGGCGACATGCGGGATGGAGCGCACCCCGGGTGGCCTTCGTACTTTTTTTTATCCAATTGGGACTGAATCTGGCATGGTCCGGTCTATTTTTCGGTCTTCACCGCCCCGGCCTGGCGTTTGTTGACATCCTTGCGTTACTGGCCGCGGTGGTGGCGACAGCCATTGTGTTTCACACATTTTCGAAGGCTGCGTTCTGGCTTTTGGTTCCCTACGCGCTTTGGGTGATGTTCGCCAGCCTGCTCAACTTCGAAATCTGGCGTTTGAATTCGGGACCCTCATGAGAATTCTGATCACAGGCGCGACCGGCTATGTCGGTGGCCAGCTGCTTCCGAGACTGATGGAGGCTGGGCACGAAGTCGCCTGCATGGTGCGGGATGTTTCGCGCCTTGACTCCAGCCTGAAAGGCGCGCGAATTGTCGAGGCCGATGCTCTCCGTCCCGAAACCCTGCTTCCTGCCCTGCAGGGAATCGAAGTGGCGTATTACCTGATTCATTCCATGGGTGGGGGCCAGGCCGGTTTTGAGGAGCGCGACCGCCAGGCTGCGCAAAATTTCGCGTCGGCCGCGACGCAGGCGGGAGTGCAGCGCATCATCTATCTCGGCGGCCTTTCCTCGCAAAGCTCGCCCGTCTCGCTTCATCTACAGAGCCGGCAGGAAACCGGAGCTGTGCTGCGCAAATTTGGACCGCCTGTGACCGAGTTCCGCGCGGGCATCATCGTGGGAAACGGAAGCATGTCATTCGAGATCATACGCTGTCTCACGGAACGGTTGCCGGTCATGATTTGCCCGCGCTGGGTCATGACACGGACGCAACCCATTGCCATCGGCGACGTGCTCGACTACCTGGCCGCCGCCCTCGACGCGCCGGGGTCGATTGGCCAGATGGTCGAAATAGGCGGCGCCAGTATCGAGACCTATCGCAGCATGATGCTGACCTATGCGCAGATCCGCGGATTGAAGCGCTGGCTGCTGCGAGTCCCAGTGCTCACTCCACGATTGTCGTCTTACTGGCTGAATCTCGTGACCCCTTTTCCTGCCGCAATCACGCGTCCCTTGATTGAAGGACTGAAAACCGAAGTTGTTTGTACCAGCGACCATGCCGCAAGACTCTTTCCTCAAATTGTTCCGATGGGTTACCGGGCGGCGGTGGAATTGGCGTTGAGCCGAACTGGCCCTGATAAATCTGTCCACACGATGATTGGTCGCAGTGACACCCACGTTGCACTTCGGCGTCAGGGTTACATTTGCGATGTCCGGCAGACACGGATCCAAGCCCCCGCTGCCCGGGTGTTCGCGGTTTTGCAGAGTCTCGGTGGGAAGCCAGGCTGGTTGTACGGCAACGTCTTGTGGCAAATGCGGGGATGGCTCGATCACTGCCTGGGTGGCGTGGGGATGTCGCGAGGGCGCACCGGTGGAGCGCAACTACAGGCAGGCGACGGCGTGGATTTCTGGCGCGT
>DATGYF010000104.1:0-6779 GCA_035298145.1 Terriglobales bacterium
ACCCAGTACGGCCGCAACGTTCTTTATCACAACAACGGCAATGGGACCTTCACCGATGTGACCGACAAGGCCGGGGTCGCCGGCATGGAGTCAGGGACGTTTCATTCCGGCGCCACCTTCTTTGATTATGACCGTGACGGACGCCTCGATCTTTACGTCGGCAGTTACGTTGACATGGGCGACCGGCGCTATTGCGACCTAGGCGGAGTGCAGAGCAGTTGCCCTCCCAGTGCGTATCGCGGCAGTCCGGACGCGCTCTATCACAATAACGGCGACGGGACCTTCACCAACGTTAGTGTCAAGGCCAAAATCTACCAGCCCGAAGGCAAAAATCTTTCCGTAGGCGCCAGCGACTACGACAACGATGGTTGGCCCGACCTGTTCGTCGCCAACGACGGCCTTAGCGCTTACCTCTACCACAACCAGCACGACGGCACCTTCAGGGAAATCGGACTGGACAGCGGCATGGCCTTTACCGGACAGGGCGTCACCATGGCGGCCATGTGCATCTCGCTGGGAGATTTCAATAACGACGGCTGGTTCGATCTGTACATCTCAGACTTTCAGCGGTCCTCTGACCACATCTGGCAGAATGACGGCAAGGGTTTTTTCGACGAAGTCAGCGACCAGTCCGGCCTTACCCGCGCCACACATGACGTCTTAAGTTTCGGCGGAGGCTTCTTCGATTACGACAATGACGGCTGGCTGGATATTTTCATCGCCAATGGCCACGTCTATCCCGAGGTGGAGCAAGCCACGCCTGGCATTCGCTACAAGCAGCTCAATTCCCTCTTTCACAACGAGCACAATGGCAAGTTCGTGGACGTGAGCAAGTCCTCGGGCAACGGTTTTCAAACTCCCTACGTCGGCCGCGGGGTCGCCTTTGCAGACTTCGACAACGACGGATTCGTGGATGTTGTGGTGGCCAACAATGGAGATGTGCCAATGCTGCTGCACAACAGCGGCGGCAACGGAAATCACTTTCTGAATTTCAGGCTGGTGGGAACCAGGAGCAATCGGGACGCGATGGGAGCGCGAATACGGGTTGTGGCCGGCGGCATTTCGCAAATCCGGGAAGTCGAAGGCGGCGGCAGCTATCTGTCCCAGAGCGACCTGCGCGCCAATTTCGGCCTGGGCAAGGCCGCCCGCGCTGAAACTGTCGAGGTAAAGTGGCCCAGCGGCCTGCAGCAAACCTTCCGCAACGTGGACGCGGACAAGTTCTATCTCATTCAGGAAGGCAGCGAGCGGCTTGAGATCCAGACGTTCGCCCGCCATCCATCCACAGCCCGCTAAGCGCCGGCCGCGCCCTGCAAGACCTCGCGCAGCCGCTTGGCCACGATCAGGTCTTCCCCGGGTTGCAGCATCCAGACTCCCACCACGATGGTATTGCTGCCGCCGGGCAGGCCCGCGCTCGCAGGCGGACCGCCAGTGCCCGGATTCAGCTCGATGCGGGGCGTGCCCTGGCGCATCTTTTCCATCACCTCTTTGGCTGCGATCTTGATCCGATTCTGATCATAGGTGACGACCAGATGGGGAACATGGTTCGCCACCGCAGGAATGAATGTCTGAGTCTGTACCGTCGGGATGCTCTTCAGCGCTCCGGCAATGCGCTCCGCCCTCTGGCGGTAATCGGCTTCCATGGCGGCGTCGTCCTGGGCCAGAAACCAGTCCACGGCCGCCACCAGTCCGACAATTTCCTCTTTGGCGACTTTCATCCCGCGGCCAACCGTGTTTGAATTCGGCGAATTGTTCTTTCGCGCGGCCTCGATCAGGTCCTTTCTCCCCAACAGCAAGCCCGTGCACTGCGGGCCCCGTAAGCCCTTGCCTCCGGAAAATGTCACCAGGTCAAATCCCATCTGGGTGTAGTTCCACAGGTTCGAAATCGGAGGAACGTCGGCAGCCGCGTCGTTGAAACACGGCACGCCGTGTTTGTGGGCCACCCGCACCCAGTCTTCGCGGCTGATGTGCTCTTCCCCGGCGTTGAAGAAGTGGGTCATCACCGTCCGCTCGTTGAAGGCCTGCTCGTACTGCTCAAGAGTTTCGACCTCCACGAAGCGCACTCCGCAATTGCGGACGGCGTGGTCATAGTCATAGCGATGCGACTTTTGCACAATGACTTCATTCTTCAAACTGTTCATATCGGTCGGGATGCTGAGAATGTCCGCGTCGTTGCCGGCGGTAACGCAAGCGGCGGTCCCCAACGTTAGCGCGGACGCGGCCCCGGCAGTGACCAGGGCACCTTCGCAGCGTAATCGCTTGGCCAGGTACTGTCCCGCAGCCTCGTGCAATTCAATCAGGTTAACAGGATGCAATGCCGCGAGCGCCACCGCCGCCTGCACCTCGTCCGGCATAGTGGAGGCGGTAAGCGTGGTGTAGGTCCCAGCCGCATTGATGAAGGTCTTAACCCCAAGCTTCTGGTAATAGTCCACTCCCTTGACCTTGGGGCGCGATGACGCAACCGCCGGCAGCGCTGATCCGGCACAGACTGCAGCTCCGCCCGCGACAATCGCCTGCCCTCCGCTCCGCAACAGCTTGCGACGGCTGATGGTTCCTGGCATTCGCTTCTCCTTATGAGTTGTTATCTCGGGAAATCATCGGCCTGCGCCGGCTGAGAGTGGCCGGGCCCGGGCATGTTGAAATATTGGGGACGGGCTTTTTCCCACTCCACCATGCTCAGCCCGGAAGGATCAAACACAATCCGCCCCGCCCGCACCGTCATGCGTGCGATCAGCTTGCCTTTGCCGTCCATCCGGGCGAAGCCGCAATCAATGTAACTGAAAGGGCCGTTGAGCTGTTCCAGCACCGCAATGTCCGCTTCTTTCCCGACTGATAGCGTTCCCAACTCAGGGTGATGGATCTCCCGCGCCGGGTTGACCGTAGAGCGCCGGATGAGGTCTTGCAGCGGCACTCCCATGGCCAGAAATTTGGACATCACCTGGGTCATGCTGAGCACGGTGAAGTTTCCCGTGTGCAAGTCGGTGGAAATGGAATCGGGAATAAACCCCTGTTTGACAGCCGGCACGGCGTTGCGAAACCAGAAACTCCCGGCGCCGTGGCCAACGTCAAAAATCACTCCCCGGGCGCGGGCCTCGGCCAGAATCGGGTTAAGCTTGCCGTCCGCGAGCAGGATGGGAAATTGCTGGGCGAAGACGTGAGTGTGAATGTCGCCCGGCCGCATCTTTTTTAATATCAGTTCGGCGTAACTGCGGTCCGGCCGCGGCCAGAAATCAAACATCACCGGGAGATTCACCGCCCGTCCGCACTCTTCGGCCCGGTCCACGGCGGCCCAGGGAGTGTGTTCGCCGTCCCACGGCTCCTCGGTCCAGTAGTGCGCCGTCTTCACGCCGACGATAATGTCGGGATATTTCTTGATGGTCTCGGCGCAGCGCTTCACATCCATCTGGTCCACAGACTGTTCCAGGTCGCCCTGCATTCCATTGGCGACGATATTCAAAAAAGCCAGCACCCGCACCTTGGCGCGATCGATGACTTCTTCCTTTTCCAGAAGAAACGTGTCCGCTCCCGAACTGCCCGCGTCCACCATGGTGGTCACGCCCGACTGCAACGCGATGTCCGCCGGGACCCCGTACGGGGTCAGGTGGGAGCGGCCTTCGGGGGTGAACCAGTCGAGCGGCGCGCCGCCGTGGCCGATGTGCACATGAATATCGACCAGGCCAGGGGTGACGTAGAGCCCGGTGGCGTCCACCACCTTTCCCGCCTGGCTGGCGGGAATATCTTTTTCGACGGCAGCGATTTTGTCTTTCACGACCGCCACGTCCATGACTGCGTCCACGTTGTTGGCGGGGTCAATCACATGACCGCCCTTCAACAACAGGTCGTAACGGGGCGACTGGGCAAGAGTGTTGGCAGGCATACCGAGAATTGTAACGAGCGACAGTACGATTCCAAGAGCTTTAGTCCATTCCCGCATGTAGGCCTTTCTTGCCTTTCCTCTGAGTCCTCCGTGTCCTCTGTGGTCAATTCATCAATGAACCGCGGAGGACACAGAGGGCACAGAGGAAAGAATTCGCTCACAAGGCTTTAATCAAACGAGTAAGTGTATCCAGTCAAGGACGCATTGTCATCATAGGTTGACGAGAAATGTTTAGTCTCCCAAACCCCGCTTGAAATGGCCGGAAGCATGGCGTAGCCTGAGCGGTACCTCTTACTCGCTCAGGGTCAAAACTTATGGATCGGCGGACGTTCGTCAAAGCCAGTTGTGTGGGAAGCGCCAGCCTGTTCCTCGATGGCATCGATCCCAAAGCCTTCGGCGACGTGACCCTGCCCGAGCCGCCCCCGATCGAGGTCGTCCACGGACCGAGGCCGGCCAAGTCCCCGCTGGGTATGCCTGGACTATTTCCTGGACGGGTGGTGGAAGTCACCGATTCGAAATCCATCGTGCGCAACCGGGTCTCGCAACCCGTGGTCCGCGACATGATCGAGCGTGGGATGAAGGAATTGACCGGCGAGCGATCAGTCTCCGCGGCCTGGGCCAAGTTTGTCGAGCCCTCGGATGTTGTCGGAATCAAGATCAATCCTTCCGGGGCGCCGGCCTGCTGCTCATCCCCCGAAATCGTGCGGGAGATCCTCAACGGCGTCCAGTCGGCAGGCGTGCCCACCAGCAACATCGTGGTGTACGACCGCTACGAATATGAAATTGATATCGGCAGCTACCAGGCGCTGCTTCCGCCCGGAGTGCGCGTGGTGGGGATCCAGGACGGTTTGGTCGATTCCGGATACGATCCCGAGGTCTATTGCCAGGCTACTTTCTTTGGCGAGTGGGAGAACCGCTCGTATATGGCGAGAATCGTGTCCCGCGGACTGACCAAAATTATCAACGTTCCTACCATGAAGGACCACTCTGCTTCCGGCGTTACCGGCTGCCTGAAAAACCTGGGTTACGGCACCTTTAATAACGTCGCACGCTCACACCGTTCTCCTTTTTCGTTTACCGACCCGCTCATCGGCGTTATGTGCTCGGTCGAGCCGCTGCGTTCGAAGGCGGTGCTGCACATCATGGACGGCATGCGCCAGGTCTGGCATGGCGGCCCGCTGACCCAGGTGCAGGAGTTTATTTATCAGGCGGGAATTCTCTTTTTCGGCACCGACCCCGTGGCTATGGACACAGTCGAATTGGAGGCCATCGAAAAGAAGCGGCGCGAGGAAGGCGTCCCCTCGCTCTGGGAGCACAAGGCGGAGAGCATCACCACCAACGGCATGGAGTTTTATCACAATGCGCAAAAGAACCTGTTCTACCGCCGGCCGGGTCATATTGCGTCCGCGGGAAAGCTGGGGTTGGGTGTGGCTGACCTCAAGCGCATCGACCATGGACAAATCCGCCTCGGCTAACCGACTCAATGCCAGGACCGCCCCAGACTTCCGAGCCATCAACCGCTGAGACCGACTGGCCCGCGCTGCTCTATGACAGTGCGCGCACCGGAGGTCAGGGCATTCGTCCCGCCAGGGCGCCCGACCATGTACGTTGGCAAGTTCGCATGGGAGGCTCCGTCCGTTCTGCGCCGGTGCTGCGCTCCGGAGTTCTGTACGTGACCTCGATGGCGGGAAACCTGCACGCCATAGATGTCGAAAAAGGCCGCCAGAAGTGGCAGTTTCAGGCTGCGGACCACATCCACTCCACGCCTTCTCTTTCCGGCAGCAAAGTGCTCTTTGGCTGTGACTCGGGCAAGGTCTATGCCGTCGATCGCGATTCGGGAAAGCCGGCGTGGGAAACTGCCGCCGCCGCTGAAGTCTGGACCTCTCCCGTCATCCGCCATGGGGTGGCCTTGTTCGGCAGCGCCGATGCCCATGTATATGCCGTGGAGGTCGATACCGGCCGCAAGCGCTGGACGCAGGAGCTGGGCGGACGGATATATTCAACCGCCTGGGTCGGAGACGACCACCTTTACCTTGGCTGCGGCGACGGCAAGGTTTACTGCCTCGCTGCCTCATCGGGCAAAACGGTGTGGAGCACTGCAACGGGAAACGGCATCGACTCCTCGCCCGCGGTGGCGGGAGACACCGTGCTGATCGGATCGGAGGACTTCTTCTTCTATGCGCTTGACGCCGCGACCGGCGCGGTGCGCTGGAAGTATGAGACCGGACTGGGGATATCTTCGTCCCCCGCTGTCTTCGAAGATCTCGCCGTCGTCGGCAGCAAGGACGGTTTTCTCTACGCCTTCGAGATCCAGACCGGCCGCCTGCGCTGGAAGGTCCAGGCCAGCGAGGTCGTCACTGGGCCTCCGGTCATCGCCAGCGGCCTGGTCTGCATTCAGGCGGGAGGAACGCAGGCGTTCGACATCGCAAACGGCAGTGTGGCCTGGAGAGCTGGATTGGGAGGGTCGGTCCAGTCCGCACCGGTGCTGACCGGGGACGCAATGTACGTTGCCAGCAACGACGGCGAGGTCTATGCGCTGGAATAAGCCACTTGCCGCCGTTTTGCTCTGGGCGTCCGTGGTCCTGGCTTCAGCCCAGGCGTCACCTGAGGCCCAGCCCCAGGCTCCCTTCGTTCACAAGAAGAAGTACGTCATGGGCACCGTCTTCGAGATTGCCGCTTATGTCGAATCACGGCCGCAACTGTCCGATGCCGTCGATCTGGCCCTCCAGGAAGTCGTCCGGCTCGACGAGGTGATGAGCGACTACAAACCTGACAGCGCACTAAGCCGGCTGAACCATGCCTCGCACTCCCGTCCGCAGCGAGTTCCTCCCGATTTGTATCGCGTGATCGGCGAAGCGCTGCAGTATTCCCGCCTTTCTGGAGGGAAATTCGACGTCACCGTGGG
>DATGYF010000105.1:0-6206 GCA_035298145.1 Terriglobales bacterium
GACGAGCTTGAGTTGCGGGGCCAGCGCCGCCAGGCGTTTTACTGAAGCGACGTATTCATCGAGATTGGTCTCCGGGCGATAGAGCCAGATGGGCGCCGGATAGTAGGTGTCGCCGGTAAAGAGCAGGCCGTGGGCGCGATCAAGCAGACAAATCGCATCCGGAGTGTGGCCTGGAGTGGAGAGAACTTCCAGGGTGCGGCCGCCGAGGTCGATGCGGTCGTGGTCATGAAGAAAGCGGGAAATCTTCCAGGGCCGCGTTGCGTACGATTTCGAGTCAAAGCCACTGGGCAAGTTGCCGCAGATCATTCCCGGGCCAAGTTCATCCTGAGCGTCCTGGCGCGAGCCCCTGGCGTTAGTCCGGGTGAAATCGGTGTCCATTCCATAGACCGTATCGAATTGCCAGTTGTCTCCGACGTGGTCATTATGGGTGTGCGAATTCAGGACAATGATGGGCAGGCGAGTGAGCTGGGCGGTAATTTTGTGGAGATCGCTGATGCCCATGCCGGTGTCGAAGAGCAGCGCTTGTTTTTCGCCCACAATCAGGTAGGAAATGGTTTCTTCCGCCTGATGCGGTTCGTAGATAGCAAAGACACGCGGGACGACTTGATAGACTTCGAACCAGGGATCGCTGACCGGGACGCGTTCCAGGGTCTTGTATTCAGGACGCGGCAGGGCTCGGCACCATTCAGGTTTCTCGGTTTGGGCTCCCGCAAGGGCGGGGAGGAAAGCGACTAGAGCCGCGGCGAGTGGCGCGATCCACTTCACGGTTTACGCCAGCTCCAATTCAATTGTTTTGGCGGAAGGGTCCAGCCTGGTAATCCTGAACTTGCGAATTTGACCGGCGCGGGCGGCTTCGGGTTTCGCGTCGCTGACCGCGGCGCCGCCCTTCCAGTGCGCCTTGAGCTTCGAACTCATCGATGACAAGTCCAGCTTCGCCGAAGCCGGAGCAGGCACTTCCACCAATTCCTTCGCTGGAGCACCAGAGACAATCCGGCAAGTCGCGTTGATGCCGTCGCCGAGTTCGACGCGGGCCTGCCCGTTTGAAGCTTCACCCATGCGTCCGGTGACAACGTCGCCTGCTTTGTGTTCGGCGATGTATTCATCCAGGCTGGTGGGGACAAGTTGCTTCATGCCCAGGCGCAGCAGGCGTTTCGCGGTGTCCACGGAAAGGACCTGGGCCTTGACCAGTTGTCCAACCTTCAACACGTCCTGCGGATATTCGATGCGCTTCTCGGCGCTGATGTCGCTGACGTGAATCATGCCTTCGATGCCCTCGGCCAGTTGCACAAAGGCGCCAAACTTGGTGAGGCTGGTGACCGGTCCTTCAATTACTGTACCCACGGGAAAACTCTGCGCCACATTTGCCCAGGGATCTCCCAGGGCCTGTTTGAGGCCGAGAGAAATGCGGTGTTCCGCCTGGTTTACTCCGAGAACCACGACCTCCACAATCTCGCCCGGCTTGACCACGTCGCTGGCAATTCTGACTTTTTTGGCCCACGACATTTCCGAAACGTGGATCAGGCCTTCGATGCCGGGTTCGAGTTCCACGAAGGCGCCAAATTCGAGCACGCGTGTCACTGTGCCGCGCACGCGCTCGCCCAGTTTGTATTTTTGCGCGACCGAATCCCAGGGATCGCGTTGAAGCTGTTTCATACCCAGTGAAATGCGGCGCCTTTCGGGATCGACTTTGAGCACCCGGGCTTCGATCTGCTGGCCCAGAGAGAGGACGTCCGCGGGTTTGCTGATGCGGCTCCAGGCAATCTCGCCCACATGCAGTAATCCGTCCACGCCGCCCAGGTCGATGAAGGCGCCGTAGTCGGTGAGGCTGCGGACCGTGCCGCGCACGATTTCACCCTCGCGGATCTCGGAGTAGCGGCGCTCTTTCACACCACGTTCTTCTTCTTCGGCGAGGGCGCGCCGGTCCACCACCACGTCTTCCTCGGTGGCATCGAGCTTGATGATGCGGCAGCGAATCTCCTGCCCAACCAGCTTCTCCATTTCAGCGGCGTCGCGCACTCCACTGCGTGAGGCGGGCATGAAAGCCCGCACGCCTATATCCACGCTGAAGCCGCCCTTGATGACGCCGGTGACCGTGCCCACAATCGTCGCTTTCTCGGCGAAGGCCTGTTCCAGCGACGACCAGTCGGTGGGTTGCGCAATCTTCTGGCGGGAGAGTTCGTAGTAGCCCTCCGGATCGCGACCTTTGACTGACACCGGCATCTTGTCGCCGGGTTTGACGCTGTGGCCCGCGCTTTGGAACACAGCCAGTGGCATGATGCCTTCTGTTTTGAAACCGATATCGAAGAACACGGACTCAGTCGAAACGGCAATTACCGTGGCCTCGAGCTGCTTTCCGCCATCTTCTTTCTTGCGGGAGTGGCTCTTTTCGTACTGGGAAAGAATGTCTTCAAATGACTCGCTGGATTCGGCGACGGGATTAGGCTCAGGGGCGCTTGGATTCGACATGAAGATCACAGACTCGCGGTGTGGTGAGTACTGACTAGGATAGCATCTGTCGCGGTATGTGCTGTGGGCGAAAAACGAGGCGTTAGGGCGATTCAAGAATCCCCAGCCTACGCCGGCCGCGGTCGGCACCTGAATCATTTTGGTGCCTGCAGGTACCACGATGACCGACCTAGACCAGCGATGCATCCCGCACTTATAGTATCTGCACCATGTGGAAACGTGGACTGCTCTTACTTTGTTTTATTGCTCCGGCGATCGCGGCGGAAAAGATGACCGCGCCGCAACTGATCGATCTGGCCAAGTCTAACAGCGCGAATCTGCGAGAGGCGATTACGGCCACTTTCGATGCCAGGGACCTCAAAGAGGGAACGGCGTGGACGGGCCATGGCCCGGACTTCTTCTTTGCCACGCAGGCGCCCTCACAACCCTCGCTGGTGATCGACGAAGCTCCTGGGCCTGCGATGCAGCACCTGGCCGGCTCGGATCTCTGGTACTCTGTCGCGCGCATCGAGCCTGTGGGAAGGCTGCACTCGTTCCACTACATGATCAACGGCGCGGCATTCGGCGGCAAACTGGACCTGCCCGCGTTCGGTCCTCTTTCCTATCTGCAACCCGGGGTCCCATCCGGCACGCTTTCTGAAAAAATCGAACACACCAGCAAAATCTATGACGGTATGAAGAGTGAATATTGGATTTATGTGCCGGCACAATACGATCCGAAAACGCCAGCTGCACTGATGGTTTTTCAGGACGGCGGCGGGTACATCCACCGCGACGCCAATAATCCAACGCTCAATGTTCTGGATAACCTGATTGCTGAAAAGAAAATTCCGGTGATGATCGCCGTGTTCATCAATCCCGGAGACATCACCGACTCGCCTGGAACTCCGACCTACAATTTTGTGAAGGCGTACTCGGACAAGTGGCACCGCACACTCAAAGACTCGATGCGCAGTACGCTTTATGACACGGTGAGTGACCGCTATGCGCGTTTTCTGCGGGATGAAGTGCTGGCCAATGTCCAGTCCCGGTACAACATCCGCAAGGACGCGTATAGCCACGCGATCACGGGGCTTTCGTCGGGCGGAATCTGTTCCTTCAATGCGGCGTGGCAGATGCCTGACCAGTTCAGTCGCGTGATCTCATGGATTGGAAGCTTCACCAGCATTCAGTGGAAGGAAGACCCCGGGACCCCGGATGGCGGTCAGGATTATCCCGAAAAGGTTTTGCGCGAGCCCCGGCGCAACCTTCGGGTGTGGCTGCAGGACGGCTCGGAAGACCAGGAGAATGACCGCTACGGAAGCTGGCCGCTGGCCAATATCCGCCTGGCCAACGCGCTGAAGTTGAAAGGCTACGACTTTCACTTCAGCTTCGGCAAAGGGACGCACAACTCGGGTCAAGGCGCGGCTGAGTTTCCGGAAGAGATGATCTGGCTATGGCGGGATTATGATCCCGCCAGGACGGAACAGACATACGAGATGGAACCGTCCGAGAAGACCAAGCCACCGTTTCGCGTGGCGATCGCAAACCGCAATTCCGAATAGCGTGATGAATCCTCGCTCGGTGATTTACGGAAGCCCGCCAGGGCTGGCTAGACGGTCGGCCTTCTGTTTTTCTTCCTCCGCTTGGGCCGGACGGCTGGTCAGGCTGTAGATTTCCGCCATGCGGCGGTGCGGTTCGGCCTCCTGGGGCCGCAGCGACGACGCTTCCTCGAGATAGCGCAACGACTCGGCATATTGCCCCGCGCTCTTGCTCTTTTGCGCCAGCCCGAAGGTTGTGAGATAAAGCAGGTTCGCGGTTTCGGCGTCCTGCGGATTCAATTGATGCGCGTGTTGCAAGGCCTGATACGCCGGAAGGTCCTGGCCTAGCTTTGCCAGAATTGCGCCGTAAAGCGAAGTCAGCTGAAATAAATCGGGCCAGCGTTTTACGGAATTGGCCAGGGCTGCGCGAGCCTGCTCAAACTGATTCAGCCGGTAATAGGTGAGGGCAAGGTTGTATTGCATCTGCGGAGATTGCGGGGCCAGTTCCGCGGCCCGGCGCAGGGGCTTCAGCGCCGCCTGCAGGTCGCCGTACTGGCCGTAGATGGTGCCCAGTTCTGTGAGTTTGTCCGCATCGTCGGGATCGTAAAGCTGTTCGCAGACGGCACGGGCCTCTTCGCGCAGACCATGGTCTAGCTTCTGTCTGCATTCCATTCTCAGCCGGCTCTGGATCGAATCGCGCTGGCGCATCTCCTCCGACAGTGCCAGGGCTTTCGCCGCTTCCTGCTCGCGTCCTTGCTTGCGATAGACCAATCCGAGTTGATAGGGGACCCGGGCGTCGCGTGGAGTCAGCCGCGACGCTTCCTTCAGCCACTTTTCCGCGGCTGCCAGATTGCCTTGCTTGAAGCAGGCGTAGCCCAGATAGTAGGCGGTGTCGGGAAAAGGCGGCTGGGCGGCGGCCTTGGTGAGATTTTGAATCGCGCTGGGATACAGGTGATCATCGAGATCTAGTCTCCCCAGGTAGTAGAAGACATTGGGATGGTCTCCGACATCGCGGCGCACCAGTTCGAGTTCATGGCGGGCTTCGTCAGATTTATGCAGCTCGAATAGCGCGACCGCCAGAGGAAATCGTGCTCTAACGCTTACCCCCGGGTCGGCAGCCAGGGCGGCGCGGAATTCCGCGACGGCGGCATCGTACCGGTCTTGCTTCAGAGCGTCGTAACCCCTGCCCAGGTGGGCTTCTGGAGTGTCGGGCGTTGTGGCCTGGGATGCAGCCTTGATGGCCCACAGAGAAAAAAGGAATGCAGCGGCCAGCAGAAGCAGGATGCGTTGGCGCAAGGTGTCAGTACTCATGGCAAGAGCAAGATCATTATATGTGCGCCGCTTGATGTGGGCGCGGGCGTCCCGCCCGTGCGCGGTGGGCGGCCCCGGGAGACTGGCAAAGTCGTCATGGGACAGGCCGGTTTCATTGACGCTGCCGGAGCGTCCACCTCAGACCCTGGTCGAGCTGCGCTCGACTGCACGAGCGAGGACGCTCGCGCCTACATTTTGCGCGCTTTGCCTATTAGCGTACTCGCTGTTCTCTTGATAGCGGCGACCTCGTCCGGAGTGGCTGCGCTCACGAAGTCGCTGACCAGCTTCTCGCAGCGTTCCCGTATCTGATCGTAGGCGGCGGGGTCCTGGCCGCGGACTGCCAGCAGTTCCTTGAGCCAGTGTTTGCCGTAACCGGCGTGCATGGTTTCGTCGGCCCAGTCGAAGTCCATGTCGTGTTCGCTCACCGCGTCGCCGTAGGCATGAAAGAGCTGGGCCCGGGCCGGCTTGTGGCGGATGTTTTTGGTTTCGAAAAAATAGAGCATGCCCAGGCGGTAGATCGGGTCTTCGCCGGAGGCGCCTTCGTAAATGTATGTCCCCAGAGGAATCTCAGCGGGATTCAGTCCCCACGCCATCAGGCGCTCGTAGCCCATGCGGCAGTGGCGCGATTCGTCGTAGGTCCAGCGCGCGGAATTGTGGATCCACTCCCAGGGCAGGACGTCGGCGAAGGCACTCAGCATCACGCCGCCGTTCTCGATGGCCCAGACTTCATTCAGGTGACTGATGGCCGATCGCAACTGCAATTGCATTCCTTCGCCGTAGGGATAAGCAGGATCGACCACGTCCGGCCAGTAGAAGCGGCAGGGCCAGAAACGCGGGTCGCGCGCGGGCCGGTCGGGGATGGCGTAGGCCCTGGCCTCCGGCAGCGGGCGTGAAACAACCGCCGATGAT
>DATGYF010000106.1:0-1721 GCA_035298145.1 Terriglobales bacterium
CAACCGCGCCGGCAGCCATGCCCGCCAAAAATGCAGGATCGTGAACATCTGACGGAGCGGCACCCACAAAATATCGGTGCAAGAGGTGTCCGAAGGCTAGCGTGGTGAGCAGCACAGCCAAACCGCTCGAGATGTTCAGAACTCGCATGTCGCCCTCATATTCCGCCTAGCAGTCTCACACACATTTCCGCACAGCGCCTGCGAATTTTGTCTTAAGCTGGTGGTCCAATGCTTCGACGCGCATTGCTTCCAGTATGGTTTCTCTCCGCGGTCGCAGCCTCAACCACCGCCAACACTCCCATCTCGGGCCCAGCCGCTGCCTATAAGGTCGTTCACGTGTACCCTCACGATTCCCAGGCGTTCACTCAAGGGCTCATTTACGTCGATGGTCACCTGTACGAGAGCACGGGCCTCAACGGCAGGTCTTCCCTGCGGATGGAAGATTTGTCCACCGGACGGGTCCTGCAACATTACGACCTGCCCGCGCAGTATTTTGGCGAGGGGCTAACGGACTGGGGCAGCACTTTGGTCCAACTGACCTGGACATCGCACACCGGCTTCGTCTATGACCGCTTCAGTTTCTCCCCACTGCGGACCTTCCAATATGAAGGCGAAGGCTGGGGCCTGACTCACGATGACAAGCAACTCATCATGAGCGACGGAACTTCGTACCTCCGCTTTCTGGATCCCAAAACTTTTCGGGAGACCCGGCGAATCCACGTCATCGACGAGGCCGGCCGTCCCGTCCAGAATTTGAATGAACTGGAATACATCCGGGGCGAGATCTGCGCCAATGTCTGGGGAACCGACAGAATCGTTCGCATTTCTCCCCGCACCGGCAGGGTCCTGGGATGGATCGACTTGAGCGGAATCATCGACAAGGGCGAACTGGCAAGCCCTGACGCCGTTCTGAACGGTATCGCTTATGACTCCACGGGAGCTCGATTCTTCGTCACCGGAAAGCTGTGGCCAAAGTTATTTGAAATCAGGGTAGAAACTCATCGCCAGGCCGGGAAGCGACACTAGTTGGCTAAGCGGAAGTCCACAGCCACCGTAGTTTCGATGGTCGCCGGTTGCCCATTCACCAGGTAGGGTTCATAACGCCACCAGCGCACGGCATCGATGGCTGCGGACGAAAGTTGCTCCGGCCCGCTGACAAACTTCACGTGGGTCACCGCGCCCTCCGGATTCACCACGGCATCGAGCACCACCGTGCCCTGCACTCCCGCCTGGCGGGCGTCCTCCGGATATTCCGGCCGGACCAGGTGTCTGATCCGCTGCTGCATGGCTTCATTCGGAACTTTCAACTCGGGCTTCGGCGCCACCGTAGTCTTTGCCGGAACCTTCGCCTCCAGCGCCTTCCATCCCTGCTGCCACCGCCACCATCCCAGCCCGGCTGCGACCACGATGACGGCAAAGGCGAACACAACCATGTGGTGCATCAGGAACCTGCGCTTTGTTGTTCCGGAATATTCGAGGTCCGGGAGCGGCGCGGCTTTGACCTCTATCTCTGCCGCGGGAAGAGAAACCGGCACAGCCTGGGACTCTTGTCCTGTCAGCAAGAGTTCACCCTCGGACCGAGTCCAGTAACGGATCATCGACTGTTGTTCGATGGGCAGACGAAGGAACTGAAGGCCAAAGGACCGCGAACGCTGATAGCGCACCACTGCCGTGGCCCGCACCGGCGACCTCATGTGCGGAAGCAGAAACTCGACGCGCAC
>DATGYF010000107.1:0-5677 GCA_035298145.1 Terriglobales bacterium
GCTGGATAAAGTGCAGGGCGTCCGTAACCTGGTGGCGGTGAGTTCGTCCGCGCCCGACGCCGAAGTGGAAGCCAGACTCGAGCGCAAGTTGCACTACGACCGCATCGGTTACGACAACTTGTTCAACTTTGTTGACGTCACGGTGAAGGACGGCGTGGCCACGCTCAATGGCGAAACTTACAACGATCTAGGTCGCGATTCAGCCCTGGCCCTGGCGAATTCCATGCCCGGAGTGAAGGACGTCGTGGACAATATCAAGGTGTCGCCGGTGTCGGGCTTCGACGACCGCATCCGGATCAGCGCCCTGCGCGCGATTTATCGCGACCCGGTGCTGGGCCGCTACGCCAGCGATCCGGCAAAACCGATCCGGATTGTGGTGGACAACGGCAAGCTGAGCCTCTACGGCACGGTGGCCACAGCGATGGACAAGCAAATCGCCGGCATGCGCGCCAACCATGTCTTCGGCGTCTTCAGCGTGCAGAACAACCTGGAAGTAGTGAAAGGCTCGTAATGTCAATGTAGGCGCGAGCGTCCCGCTCGTGCAGGGTTGGAACTAAAAAGAGGGCACGGCTTCGGCCGTGCCCTTTTTGCCCTCAAGGTTCCTCCGTGTTCTCTGCGTCCTCCGTGGTTGGTTTTGGGTCTTAACCACGGAGGCCACGGAGGACACGGAGCGATCCCGCCGCGAGACCACGCCACAGCCAAATTGATCGGAAAGGGCACGTACCAGCCCCTTCTTGCCGTGAGGCTCACTCTGGGGCCTTCATAGGTTATGTGGTTTTGGGTTTTGACCACAGAGGACACAGAGGACACGGAGCGGATCCGCCGCGAAAGCTCTACAGCCGGTTGATCAATGCCGCCACATAGCCCGCCCCAAACCCATTGTCGATATTCACTACGCTCACATTCGAGGCACAGGAATTCATCATTCCCAAGAGCGCGGCCAGGCCGTGGAACGCCGCACCGTAGCCGACGCTGGTGGGCACGGCGATCACCGGAACGCCGACCAGTCCGCCGACCACGCTGGGCAGGGCTCCTTCCATCCCAGCGCATACGATCACGACGCGCGCCCGCGTCAGGGAAGCGCGATTGGCCAGCAGCCGGTGAATTCCCGCGACTCCCACGTCGTAAAGATGCTCAACATCGTTGCCCATCATTTGGGCGGTGACGACAGCTTCTTCCGCCACCGGAATATCGCTGGTGCCGGCGGAAACCACGGCGATGATTCCTTTGCCGTGCTTCTTCCGGTCGCGGCGCAAAGTGATGGCGCGCGCCAGGGCCTGATACTCGACTTTGGGCACTTTCTTCTTTACCGCGGCCAGTTGCTCCGCACTTACTCGTGTCGCCAGGATGTTGCCGCCGTGTTTGGCCAAGCGGGAAAAGATGGATGCCACCTGGGCCGGAGTCTTGCCCGGACCGAAAATTACTTCCGGCATTCCGTTTCGCAAGGCGCGATGGTGGTCCAGGTTGGCGAAGCCCAGATCTTCGAAGGGAAGGTGGCGCAGGCGGTCAACTGCGGCGTCGGGAGAGAGCTTGCCCCGTCGCACCTGGTCGAAGAGTTCGCGGATGGAGTCAGCGTTCACGCGAGTCTAGATTAGCATCTGCTTTAATGTAGCGCCGCCGGCCCGGCGGCTGTCCGGTGGGCGTCCGCGCCCACCGCCCGAGGGCGGGACGCCCTCGAGACAGCCGGCGGGACGCCGGCGCTACCGGAAAACTATCTGGTGGCTGAGGCGGGAAGCTTCTTGCCGTGGCCGCGGACTTTGGCGGCGATTTCGCGATAGGCTTCTTTGGCTTTGCCGGGTTCTTCCAGGTGGAAGAGGAACCACCGCCGCAGCATGCCGCGCGTGACCCGTCCCTTGAGATAGGCATCGTACAAGGCATTGCCCAGCATGTAGCCCAGCAGTTGGGAGCTGGCTTCTGTTTTCTTGCGTTGGGATGCGGGAGCTTCCTCCGGCAGTTCGCGACTGCCCGCGCCTCCGGCCTCGGGGCGCGCCGGATACAACACTCGCGAGCCAAAATATCCCAGCGCATATTCCATGGTCCGGACGTAAAAATGGGTGGTGCTGCCCCCGGTTTCGGCGGCTTTCTCCCGCGCGGGTAGCCCGCGGCAGGCATGGTGCAGGAATCGAGCCGCTTCTTCAGCCGCATACATCATGTTGAACTCATGCACGTAGAAGGCATTGACCTGGGGCAGATAAACGCAGCCTCGCTCCTCCACGTGGCGCACCATGGCTTCGGTCTCGTCCCCGTCGGCATGGTGGCGGGAGAGCAGTTGGCGCAAACGCCCATCGGAAGCGCGGCAGTACACTTCCGGCATCAGGTCCACCAGGAACCTCGGCTGTGTGCCGTTGTGCGAAGAATAGCGGTCGATGTCGAGAAAGCGCAGCAGGCTGTCGATCAGATTGTAGATGGTGGGGACAAGGTCGGGACCTTCCTCGTCGGTGCGTCCCCAGCGGCTGAGGTGAAGGCGGTAGTTCTCGTACTTTTCCAGGGGCGTGGAATTGAATACGCAGACCACATCCGGGCTCACGCGCACGGCTTCCACGCGTTCCGCCGGTTCGCCGGCGGCGCGCCAGTAGAGTGCATCCACGTTTTGCAGGACGGTAACGACCCGTTCCTCTGGCAGTTTTTCCAGCAACACTTTAGGAAGATGTCCGGGCGCGAGGTGTGACTCACCGAACAGCACCAGCATGACCGCGTGGGGATGGCGCTGCCGTATTTCGGACAGCTTGTGGACGGCATGACGATCGCGCGCCCCGATCTTGCGCAGATCTTCCCGCGGCATGCAGTCCAGACCGTAGATGGCGTCGGCGTGCTCGCGCGCGGTGACTAGCAATTCGTAGAACGGAGCCCAGTCATACCCCCAGTCGAGATCGAAACGAATGCGCTGCCGCAACTCTTCGGCATCAATCTCGCGCCGCCACCATTCGTCGAGGATGTGCTGGTCGCGGGAGAAGATGGTTTCCAGTCCCAGCACCACGGGCCGGTCTCCAGGCTGGGCGCGCTCTTCGAGCAGTGTCGCGGCAAAGCGTTGCGCGGCCGGCAGCGCGTGATAGTCGCCGATGAGAACGATGTCTCCACGGCGGACTTCGGCGCCCAGTTGCTGCCGGTCGATAACAGATTCGTAGGATTGGAAGGCCTGGCTGAAGTCCTGCAGATATTTGCGGCGGCCATTGGGGTCGTTGACCCGGATCTCGCGCTCCACCCCGGCCAGCGCGTGCAATTGCGCCTCACTGCGCCGCAGCCGCAAACTGGAGGTGGATGCCATGGTCGTATGTTCTTGTGTGGGGGCGGGCGCCCTCTCCCCCCCCGCTTTCGCCCCTTCGGGGCTTACCCGATCCCAACAGCTTACCCAGGGCTTACGCCCTGGGCGGCATTCTTGCGCCGCTCCGGGGCTGGGTTGTCCTGCCTTGACTTCTTCTCCGCGCGCTCCCTATGCTCAAGGCTTTCGCCGGAGCTTCCAGTTTGCCCATTCACCCGCCGCAGAACCTGACCGTCGCCACCACCGGAGCCAGCGGATCGCTGTTCCTCAAACACTTCCTCCTGGCGGTGGAACGCGACTCACGCGTCCAGACCGTAAACTTCATTGCCTCTGACAGCGCTCTTCGCGTCATGGCCGAAGAACTCGGGCTGCGCGGGCGGAGCAACCTGGTCGGACAAGTCCTGGGCCGCAAGTCCTCCCGCAAAATTCACCAGCAAGCCAATGCCGATATCGGCGCCAACATCGCCAGCGGCTCTTATCCCGCCGACGCCATGGTCGTAATCCCGTGCAGCATGGGCACGCTGGCCCGCATTGCCAACGGAATTGCTTCCCAACTCATCGAACGCGCCGCCGACGTCTGCCTGAAAGAGAAGCGCCCGCTGGTGCTCTGCGTTCGCGAGACGCCGCTCAACAAAATCCATATCCGGAACATGTACCGTGCCGCCGATGCCGGCGCCACGGTGTACCCGCTTATCCCGGCTTTCTACTTTCGTCCCACCAGCTTAGATGCGATGGCCCGCGAATTCGCCTACCGCGTGCTGGCCCACCTCGGCCTGCCTCAACCCGACGCGTATCGCTGGAAGGGTTGAATACAGCGCTCCGGTTACCCGCTGGTTAATTCCAGTGTAGAAACGCGGGGGAGAAGCAGGTAGATTCCTGTGGACCATGACCTGCGGGAGGGCAGCATTTATTAGTTTGACCACTTATTATGACCATGGTGTAAAATAGTAGTCATGAGAGAGATTGCTATTTCTGAATTTAAGGCCAGATGCCTCTCTTTGCTGGATCAGGTGCAGAAGACGAAGAAACCGATCCGCATCACCCGTTTTGGCAAACCGGTCGCTGAGGTTTTTCCAACCGCCCCAGCCTCGAGCTCCGACTGGATGGGTTCCATGAGAGACAGCATGGAAATCCTGGGAGACATCGTTTCTCCGGCGAACGATGAAAGCGACTGGGAGGTACTGCGAAGTTGAAGCTCCTCCTCGACACGCACATCTGGCTCTGGAGTTTGCATGACCCAAGGCGGCTGGGAAAGAGAGTCCAGCACGAATTGAAAGACCCCGCAAATGAGCGCTGGCTTTCTCCCATCAGCACATGGGAGGCGTTAGCCCTGAATGCCAAAAACCGAATCCGGCTGCCTGTAGATCTGGATGAATGGGTGGCGCGCGCTACTGCTCCCTTTCGTGAAGCGCCGCTCACCCACGAAATTGCCCTCGCAGCGCTCCAATTGTCCGTTCTACATCAGGACCCCGCCGACCGCTTTTTGGCTGCGACCGCTCAAGTTCTGGACCTGACTCTGGTTACCGGGGACTTGGCGCTGTTGGGGCTGGGGGAGATTGCAACTCTGGGAAACCGCTGAAGGTTGTGTGGCGCGGGCGCCCTCGCCCGCGGCTTTTGACGTTACATTCCTCTTTGAGTGCGAGAGCACAGAGCTGAGTCAAAGGCCGCGGGCGAGGTCGCCCGCGACCACATAGTCTCGAATTAATTGCTACAATTCGCTGGATTTTCGGGCCCTAAACCCGAGGAGGCTCAATGTTCTTTCCCACCCGCAGCGTAATTTTTCTTGCGTTGATTGCTGGCATCCTGGTTTCTGCTCCTCTTTTGCACGCGGCGGGTCCGACGTTTTCGGTTTCTTTTCCCAAGAGCCGCAACGAGAAGCCGCTCGACGGACGCATCTTCCTGCTGCTTTCGACTGACCCCTCGGCCGAACCGCGCATGCAGATCGACGACTCCGTTCGCACCCAGATGATGTTCGGGATGGACGTTGACGGCATGAAGCCTGGCCAAACTGTTGTGGTGGATGATTCCGCCAACGGCTATCCCATCCGCAGCCTGCGCGACGTACCGGCGGGAGAGTATTACGTGCAGGCGGTGTTGCATCGCTACGAAACCTTCCACCGCTCCGATGGCCACACCGTTAAGCTGCCCATGAACCGCGGCGAAGGACAGCACTGGAACCTCGCGCCCGGCAATCTCTACTCCACTCCGCGCAAGATCACGCTAGGTCCATCGGCTGGGCCGGTGTCAATCGTGCTCGATCAGGAAATTCCGCCGATTCCGCCGCCGCAAGACACGAAATACATCCGGCACCTCAAGATTCAAAGCGCACTGCTCACCAAATTCTGGGGACGTCCCATGTACCTGAGCGCCAACGTGCTGGTGCCTGAGGGATTTGATGCGCATCCCAACGTTCATTTT